>NZ_CP092831.1:115000-395000 GCF_022531965.1 Paenibacillus peoriae
ACCGGATATTCAATTCGGTTCATCACATTCGTGTGAATGAAATGAATATCCTGAACTTACTCACTCGTTGCTCAGTTTTGAGAGCTCAAACTCTCAAAAAAAGCTGGTTGTTTACAGCTTTGCACCTTGAAAACTGGATACCGAAACGAAATTGCGTTTTAGAATATTCCTTTAAGCTGATCTTGTGTAAACAAGTGAAATAAAGGTAGCAGATAAGGAAAGATCTTTTGCCTTTGGCAAAAATCATTCTTTATCGAACATCGACATTTTCTTTTATCAAAGAAAAGTCTAGGTTAAGCTACAAAGAGCACACGGAGGATGCCTAGGCGCCAGGAGCCGACGAAGGACGTGGCGAACAACGATAAAGCCTCGGGGAGCTGTAAGCAAGCTTTGATCCGGGGATGTCCGAATGGGGAAACCCGGCTGTCTTCATCGACAGTCACTTTCTGCTGAATACATAGGCAGAATAGAGGCAGACCAGGGGAACTGAAACATCTAAGTACCCTGAGGAAGAGAAAACAATAGTGATTCCGTCAGTAGCGGCGAGCGAACGCGGATTAGCCCAAACCAAGGAGCTTGCTCCTTGGGGTTGTGGGACGTCTCACATGGAGTTACAAAGGAACCGGTTAGATGAAGAGGTCTGGAAAGGCCCGCCAGAGAAGGTAAAAGCCCTGTAGTTCAAAACTTGTTCCCTCCGAGACGGATCCCGAGTAGTGCGGGGCACGTGAAACCCCGTATGAATCCGGCAGGACCATCTGCCAAGGCTAAATACTCCCTGGCGACCGATAGTGAAGCAGTACCGTGAGGGAAAGGTGAAAAGCACCCCGGAAGGGGAGTGAAATAGATCCTGAAACCGTGTGCTTACAAGAAGTCAGAGCCCGATCTATGGGTGATGGCGTGCCTTTTGTAGAATGAACCGGCGAGTTACGTTCCCGTGCAAGGTTAAGGTGAAGAGCTGAAGCCGCAGCGAAAGCGAGTCTGAATAGGGCGATCTTTAGTACGTGGACGTAGACCCGAAACCGGGTGATCTACCCCTGTCCAGGGTGAAGGTGCGGTAACACGCACTGGAGGCCCGAACCCACGCATGTTGAAAAATGCGGGGATGAGGTGGGGGTAGCGGAGAAATTCCAATCGAACCCGGAGATAGCTGGTTCTCCCCGAAATAGCTTTAGGGCTAGCCTCGGAAAGAAGAATCGTGGAGGTAGAGCACTGATTGGGTGCGGGGCCCGCAAGGGTTACCAAGCTCAGTCAAACTCCGAATGCCATAGATTTAGTTCCGGGAGTCAGACAGTGAGTGCTAAGATCCATTGTCGAAAGGGAAACAGCCCAGACCATCAGCTAAGGTCCCCAAGTGTGTGTTAAGTGGGAAAGGATGTGGAGTTGCACAGACAACCAGGATGTTGGCTTAGAAGCAGCCACCATTGAAAGAGTGCGTAATAGCTCACTGGTCGAGTGACTCTGCGCCGAAAATGTAACGGGGCTAAACACACCACCGAAGCTATGGCTTGATGCTTTGCATCAGGGGTAGGGGAGCGTTGAATGCGGGTTGAAGGTGTACCGTAAGGAGCGCTGGACTGCATTCAAGTGAGAATGCCGGTATGAGTAACGAAAAGATCTGTGAGAATCAGATCCGCCGAAAGCCTAAGGGTTCCTGAGGAAGGTTCGTCCGCTCAGGGTAAGTCGGGACCTAAGGCGAGGCCGATAGGCGTAGTCGAAGGACAACAGGTCGAAATTCCTGTACCACCGTAATCCGTTATGAGCGATGGGGTGACGCAGTAGGGTAGTGACGCGGACTGATGGATGTCCGTCTAAGCAGTGAGGCTGGTGTGTAGGCAAATCCGCACATCGTTAAGGCTGGGCTGTGATGGGGAGCGAAAATTATAGTAGCGAAGGTCATGATCTCAGACTGCCAAGAAAAGCCTCTAGCCAGGAGAAGGTGCCCGTACCGCAAACCGACACAGGTAGGCGAGAAGAGAATTCTAAGGCGCGCGGAAGAACTCTCGTTAAGGAACTCGGCAAAATGACCCCGTAACTTCGGGAGAAGGGGTGCCTCGGTAGGGTGAATAGCCCGAGGGGGCCGCAGTGAAAAGGCCCAAGCGACTGTTTAGCAAAAACACAGGTCTGTGCGAAGCCGCAAGGCGAAGTATACGGGCTGACGCCTGCCCGGTGCTGGAAGGTTAAGGGGAGTGGTAAGCCTTCGGGCGAAGCTATGAACCGAAGCCCCAGTAAACGGCGGCCGTAACTATAACGGTCCTAAGGTAGCGAAATTCCTTGTCAGGTAAATTCTGACCCGCACGAATGGCGTAACGACTTGGGCGCTGTCTCAACGAGAGATCCGGTGAAATTTTAATACCTGTGAAGATGCAGGTTACCCGCGACAAGACGGAAAGACCCCATGGAGCTTTACTGCAGCTTGATATTGAATTTGGGTACGATCTGTACAGGATAGGTGGGAGCCGTCGAACTTTGAGCGCCAGCTTGAAGGGAGGCATCCTTGGGATACCACCCTGATCGTATCTAGGTTCTAACTTGGTACCGTAAACCGGTGCGAGGACAGTGTCAGGTGGGCAGTTTGACTGGGGCGGTCGCCTCCTAAAGAGTAACGGAGGCGCCCCAAGGTTCCCTCAGAATGGTTGGAAATCATTCGAAGAGTGCAAAGGCAGAAGGGAGCTTGACTGCGAGACCTACAAGTCGAGCAGGGACGAAAGTCGGGCTTAGTGATCCGGTGGTACCGCATGGAAGGGCCATCGCTCAACGGATAAAAGCTACCCTGGGGATAACAGGCTTATCTCCCCCAAGAGTCCACATCGACGGGGAGGTTTGGCACCTCGATGTCGGCTCATCGCATCCTGGGGCTGAAGTAGGTCCCAAGGGTTGGGCTGTTCGCCCATTAAAGCGGTACGCGAGCTGGGTTCAGAACGTCGTGAGACAGTTCGGTCCCTATCTGTCGTGGGCGTAGGAAATTTGAGAGGAGCTGTCCTTAGTACGAGAGGACCGGGATGGACGTACCGCTGGTGTACCAGTTGTTCCGCCAGGAGCACCGCTGGGTAGCTATGTACGGAAGGGATAAGCGCTGAAAGCATCTAAGCGTGAAGCCCCCCTCAAGATGAGATTTCCCAATTAGTAAGACCCCTTGAAGACGACGAGGTAGATAGGTTGGGGGTGGAAGTGCAGTAATGCATGGAGCTGACCAATACTAATCGGTCGAGGGCTTATCCTAAAATAAAACGCAATGAGTTTCGGATCCAGTTTTCAGGGTGTAAGTTTTGTATTGTATAAGCACAAGTGGCTTATATGGAACAAGCGAACACACAGCATTTGGCGATGCTGATTCCTGAAAAAGAATTTGCTCAGCAGATTCATGTTTGGTGGCGATAGCGGAGGGGTTCCACACGTACCCATCCCGAACACGACCGTTAAGCCCTCCAGCGCCGATGGTACTTGGACCGCAGGGTCCTGGGAGAGTAGGACGTCGCCAAGCAACAAGTAAAGAGGACCATGATCTCATTGAGATCATGGTCCTCTTTGGTATATTAGGGTACAAACCACTTGTATAATTGCTTCTATGCTGCGCATTCAAAGAAGAGATACGCTCTTGTGAATAGCTATTACTCTTAAAAACGCTTTTTTTTAAAGGTTGTCCTCCGTAGGAGTACAGTTGTTTGTACAGGGAAATACTAAAGGTTAGGGCTATTGTTGAAGGCTTGACACCCCTATACCGCTTTGCTAAGATTGCAATAATATATTTTCAGAGAGCCTTGATTTGTCCATGTCGGACAGACAACAAGACCAATACAGACTAAACAATTTGAAGGAGGATCATCTTGGTGTGGGAAGATAAATTCGGTAAGGAAGGCCTTACCTTTGACGATGTTTTGCTGGTACCTCGCAAGTCGGTGGTTCTGCCCAAAGAAGTAAGCGTGGCGACTCGTTTGAGTGATAACGTAAAGCTGAATATTCCTTTGATGAGTGCTGGTATGGATACTGTTACTGAGGCAGTGTTGGCAATCGCGATGGCTCGTGAGGGCGGTATCGGTATTATTCATAAAAATATGTCGATTGAACAGCAAGCGGTAGAGGTGGATCGGGTTAAACGTTCTGAGAGCGGTGTTATCACCAATCCATTCTCATTGACTCCGGATCATTTGGTATCTGATGCTGAAGCAGTTATGGGTAAATACCGTATTTCTGGTGTACCTGTTGTAAACGAAGAAAACAAACTGGTGGGTATTATTACTAACCGTGATCTTCGCTTTATTCACGATTTTAACCTTAAAATCAGTGAAGTCATGACGAAGGAAGAACTGGTAACTGCACCTGTAGGTACGACTTTACAGGAAGCGGAAGTCATTTTGCAAAAGCATAAGATTGAAAAGCTCCCTTTGGTCGATGATGAAAATTATCTCAAAGGTCTTATCACCATTAAAGATATTGAGAAAGCTATTCAATTTCCGAACGCAGCGAAAGATGCACAAGGTCGTCTTCTGGTCGGTGCGGCTGTTGGTATTTCCAAGGATACATTTGATCGGACTGAAGCACTTGTAAAAGCGGGTGTGGATATGATTGTTGTGGACTCTGCTCACGGCCATCATATTAACATCATTGAAGCGGTCCGCAAGCTGCGTGAAGCTTATCCTGATCTGACGATTGTAGCAGGTAATGTAGCTACTGGAGACGGAACGCGCGAATTGATTGAAGCAGGAGCATCGGTCGTAAAAGTCGGTATTGGTCCAGGCTCCATCTGTACAACACGCGTAATCGCAGGGATAGGTGTTCCACAAGTAACAGCAATTTATGATTGTGCAACAGTAGCACGTGAATATAATATTCCGATTATTGCAGACGGCGGTATTAAATACTCCGGTGAAATTACAAAGGCCATTGCGGCAGGCGCTTCTGCGGTAATGCTGGGAAGTCTTTTTGCAGGTACGGAAGAAAGCCCGGGCGAATCTGAAATTTATCAAGGACGCCGCTTTAAAGTATATCGTGGTATGGGCTCTATGGCTGCGATGAAGCAAGGTAGTAAAGATCGTTATTTCCAAGATGACGACAAGAAATTGGTACCGGAAGGCATTGAAGGACGCGTTGCTTATAAAGGACCACTTTCCGACACTGTCCATCAGCTGTTGGGCGGTCTTCGTTCCGGTATGGGTTATTGCGGTACAGCTAATATTGAGGAGCTTCGTAACGATACAAGCTTTATCCGTATTACAGGTGCTGGTCTGCGTGAGAGCCATCCGCATGATGTGCAAATTACGAAAGAAGCACCAAACTACTCTCTATAAAGTTCGGCTGTAGTAGACTTGACGACAGGCAGAGCGTATTTCGCTCTGCCTGTCTTTTTTTAGAGATACCCCTGTGATAGAATAGACAAGTGTCCGCCTTTATGACGAAATTATTGACGAATTAGGGCACGTAGGTCTTTTGGACGATTCCTACCAGTAAAGAAGATTCGAGCAGAAAATGCTCATGACAGGATACAACTAAGAAAACGAAATAAAACGAAATGGAACTGGATTTTAACACTAAAACATTAATTACATTGGCCAAGTAGAGGCTGTAACCACCGTCTCGTTGTACATAACGGATCGGGTTGAGGTACGAGAGGAGTTTGTATTCATTTGAAAGCGAACAATTTAAAGCAAAATACAAAACGCAGCATGATTAAAAAGAGCGTGACTGCAGTCATGGTGCTCAATATGATGTATATGTCGGCATTGCCTGTTGTAGGCAATTTCGATCCGAGCGTGGCTACTTTTGCAGCTGGAGCGGCAACACAGGCAACCAATATTACGGGGACAGGTTCTATTAACCCCCCTAGTCTGGCACTACGTTCTGCCATTTTGATCGAGCCTTCCACGGGGCAAGTATTGCTGTCTATGAATCCAGATGAGCCACTTCCACCAGCAAGTATGACTAAAATGATGACAGAATACATCGTGGCTGAACAGGTTAAGCAAGGCAAACTCAAGTGGACGGATAAGGTTACGGTTAACGAGAATGCTTCTAAGAGCATTGGATCACGTATTTTTTTGGCTCAAGGGGATCAACATACGGTAGAAGAGCTTTATATTGCCATGGCGGTAGGTTCTGCTAATGATGCAACAGTAGCCCTTGCTGAACGCGTATCCGGAACTGAGCAGGATTTTGTAAAACTAATGAATGAAACAGCTCAGAAAATGGGCATGAAAAATACGTATTTTATCAACTCGACTGGTTTGGACCGTGGTGATATGCCGAAAGGCTTCCAGCCGGATACAGACCGGGAAACGGTGATGACAGCGAGAGATGCAGCTACTCTGGCTGGTTACATCATTAAAGATCATCCGGATTACACACGATTCACGACAATTCAATCTTACAAATTCCGTCCTACTGACAAGGCGCCGATTATTAACTATAACTGGATGCTGGAAGCAAACAAAAATATTACTAACTTTAGAAAGTTTGCTTACCCAGGTTTAGACGGGATGAAAACAGGCCATACGGCCAATGCTGGCAACTGTTTTACAGGAACCGCTGAACGCAATGGAATGCGTCTCATCAGTGTAGTTATGGGAGCTGATTCAGATGCACACCGTTTTACAGAGACAGCTAAAGTGCTGAACTATGGTTTTGATAATTTTGAAGTGAAGCAGGTTATTGCCCCAAAGACGGTGGTTAAGGGTGTTGAGAATGTGCCAGTGACCAAAGGTACGGAAACAGAAGTGCCGATCGTTACAAAAGATGCAGTAAGTTTTATCGTACCCAAGGGTGCGAGCAATCCCAAGGTAACCTTTACAACGAACATTACACCAGCAAGCTCTCTTGTAGCACCTTTGAAGCAAGGGGCCAAAGTCGGAACCATTACGTACACGTACAAGACAGACGGTGTGGATAAAGGGCAGACGAAAACCGTTGATCTGGTTACTACGACAGCAGTAGAAGAGGGCGGCTGGTTCCGAATGCTTTTCCGGGCAATCGGTGATTTCTTCGGAGATCTGTTCCAAGGAATTAAGAATCTCTTCTAAATAAGCAAAGCTAAGCGACCTACCTTGTTTTTCATTACTTATTTTGCAGCTTGAAATGATTGTGTATTTGGCATTGGTGCGGTAAAATATTTAGTTAGAATCTAAACGTAACCCTTACAGGAGGCAACGACATGGAAACGGGAACTTCGCGTGTAAAAAGAGGTATGGCAGAGATGCAAAAAGGTGGCGTAATCATGGATGTCATGAACGCTGAGCAGGCTAAAATTGCAGAGGCAGCAGGAGCTACAGCTGTAATGGCTCTTGAACGGGTACCTTCGGATATCCGTGCAGCTGGTGGGGTTGCTCGTATGGCTGACCCAACGATTGTGGAAGAAGTTATGAAGGTTGTTTCTATTCCTGTTATGGCTAAGGCTCGCATCGGTCACTTTGTAGAGGCAAAGGTACTGGAATCTCTCGGTGTTGACTATCTCGATGAGAGCGAAGTATTGACACCTGCGGATGAAGTTTTCCATATTGATAAGCGGGAGTTCACCGTTCCATTTGTTTGTGGAGCCAAGGATCTGGGAGAAGCGCTGCGTCGCATTGGTGAGGGTGCATCTATGATCCGTACGAAGGGTGAACCGGGAACTGGGAATATTGTTGAGGCCGTTCGTCATATGCGTTTTATCAATGGTCAAATTCGCAAGGTGCAAAACTTGTCGAAGGACGAGCTGTATGCAGAAGCGAAAAACCTCGGTGTTGCATATGAACTGCTGTTAGAAGTGCATGAGCTTGGCAAGCTGCCAGTGGTTAACTTTGCAGCGGGTGGTGTAGCAACACCTGCTGATGCCGCGTTAATGATGCATTTAGGCGCTGATGGCGTCTTTGTAGGTTCTGGTATTTTCAAGTCGGATAGCCCTGAGAAGTTTGCACGGGCAATCGTGGAAGCGACCACTCATTATACGGATTACAAGCTGATCGCAGAAGTCTCCAAGAATTTGGGGACTCCTATGAAAGGCATTGAAATTTCCAAACTGGCACCGCATGAGCGCATGCAGGATCGTGGTTGGTAAGAAAGAAGGGACCGGCATGAAAATAGGTGTATTGTCGCTGCAAGGCGCTGTAGCTGAACATATACGAAGCGTTGAACGTGCGGGTGCGGAAGGTATAGCGGTGAAGAAGATCGAACAGCTCGATGAGCTGTCCGGTCTTATCATTCCCGGTGGTGAAAGTACCACTATCGGTAAGCTAATGCGCAAGTATGACTTTATAGAGGCTATACGTCAGTTTTCCAATCAAGGCAAGCCTGTATTTGGCACTTGCGCAGGATTGATTGTACTGGCTAAAACGATTCAAGGACAGGAAGAAGCACATTTGGGACTCATGGATATTACAGTATCGCGTAATGCATTTGGTCGCCAAAGAGAGAGCTTTGAAACAGACTTGAACATTAAAGGGATTGAGGAACCGGTTCGTGCCGTATTTATACGCGCACCATTAATACAGTCTGTTGGAACGGGAGTAGATGTGCTGTCTGAGTATAACGGCGAGATCGTGGCAGCCCGTCAGGGTCATTTGCTGGCTTCATCCTTCCATCCGGAGTTAACAGACGATTACCGGTTACATCAATATTTTGTGGATATGGTCCGCGAATAGTGAAAGTCAGGTTTGTAGTGTAGGAGGGATTACCTGTGTTAGATATAAAGATTTTACGTAATGAGCTTGGTAGGGTTGAGAAAGCTTTGCAGAACAGGGGGAAATCTCTGGATCTGATTAATGGTTTTACAGATCTGGATGTAAGCCGTCGTGAGTTACTTCAGGAAAGTGAAGGGCTCAAAAATCGTCGGAACGTGGTATCCGGTGAAGTAGCCAAGTTGAAGAAGAATAAGGAAAATGCGGATGATCTTATTGCAGAAATGCGTCAAGTCTCCGATCGTATCAAAGAATTAGATGAGCAAGTACGCGAACTGGAAGTTCAGATCGACGAACTGGTGATGTCTATTCCGAATATTCCCAATGGAACAGTACCTGTTGGCGCATCGGAAGAGGATAATGTAGAAATCCGTCGCTGGTCGGAGCCGCGCGAGTTTTCCTTTAAACCCAAAGCGCATTGGGAGTTGGCTCAGGATCTAGATATTCTTGATTTTGAAGCAGCAGCCAAGGTAACGGGTTCTCGTTTTACGTTCTACAAAGGACTGGGAGCAAGACTAGAGCGTGCGCTGATTAACTTTATGATGGATCTGCACAGCAGTGAGCATGGTTATGAAGAAATGCTTCCTCCATACATCGTAAATCGGGACAGCTTGTACGGAACGGGCCAACTTCCGAAGTTTGAAGAAGATTTGTTCAAGCTGCGTGATACGGAGTATTATCTCATTCCTACGGCTGAAGTTCCGGTAACGAACTACCACCGTGAAGAGATCATGAATGCGGAACAGCTTCCGAAATATTATGTGGCATACAGCTCTTGCTTTCGCTCGGAGGCAGGATCAGCGGGACGTGATACACGTGGCCTGATCCGTCAGCATCAGTTCAATAAGGTAGAGATGCTTAAGCTGGTTCACCCGGATACCTCTTATGAAGAATTGGAGAAAATGACGAATAACGCTGAGCGTGTTCTACAACTGCTCGGACTTCCATATCGCGTGCTGGCACTTTGCACTGGAGATATGGGCTTTACGTCTGCCAAAACGTACGATCTGGAAGTATGGTTGCCTGAGAGTGGCATGTACCGCGAGATTTCTTCTTGTTCAAACACAGAAGACTTCCAAGCGCGTCGTGCGAACATCCGGTTTCGTCCAGATTCGAAGGCGAAGCCTGAATTTGTACATACGCTGAACGGTTCAGGATTGGCTGTAGGGCGGACTGTGGCTGCTATTTTGGAGAACTATCAGCAAGAGGATGGAAGCATCGTGATCCCAGAAGTACTGCGTTCATATATGCGAGGCATTGAGGTTATTGCTCCTAAACAGTAAGTATTGCATTCTTAGAAATCCTGTGGTAAAATAATTTTGTTGCGCCTGAGTATGTTTAAAAGGGAAGCAGCTTTATCCATTTACCACCTGGAGAGGTACCGAAGCGGTCATAACGGGGCGGTCTTGAAAACCGTTAGAGTGCAAGCTCACATGGGTTCGAATCCCATCCTCTCCGCCATATTCTAAATAAACCAAGCCATTCAAATACGATAGCTGGTACATTGGCCTTTAGATGCTAATGATCAGGAATCGTGGAGAATGGTTTTTTTGTTGTATAAAAAGCTCGGTTTTTTCACACGTTATCAGATATGGAGGTGCTGGCATGAATCGAGAAATGACAGTAGATCAGCAAAAGCTGGTAGAGGCCTGGCAGGAACAACTGCCGATTCTTTTGAATTCAGGGGATAAATCGCAGGTACAGGCAGATGAAGCTGACAACCGGGCAATACGAATCCACATCGAGGTAGAAGGCCGACAAATGTACTCCTTTGATTTTGCATGTACTTATGTAGATTCCCGGGAAGTGCAGGTTAGCTTAGTCGATGTAGAGCGGGATGGACAGTCTGTAGATGAACGAACAGATATCATTCAACAGCTGGTGTCTGATTATACTCGGCATATTCACCAATGTGCCCAGACATTACAGTCATTGACGCATTCGTAGTATGAAGGAATGAGGAGGAAGGCTACATGACAAAAGCCAAAAACGGACTGGATAAAAACCTGTCTAACATTGTTGATGATTTGGAGCAACGTCCAGTGAATAGTCATCAGGCACAGCAAGTGCAGCAGGATCGTAATGATCGCCGTCATCAGGATTCACTAAACCACGATAAAACAGAAGATCTACACCATCTATAGTCCTATTTTTAATGGTAATAAACGGATTTGTTGATGTACCACAAATATAGACTGAGAATGGAGATGCATAAATGGGCAAGCCTAAAGCCATTCCTGTCCCTGAAGCACAGGATTCTGGTGGAAGTAACGAAAAGCGTGAGCGTAGTCATCAGCAGGAGCCGTTATCTGGTTCCAAGAAGGTGAAACAGCGGAATCACGTGGATCATCATAACAGAGAAGGTTCATAAGCAGGAAGACCTTTCTCCTAAAAATATATTGCATCGATAGTACACCCTGGTTAGGAGAACCAGGGTGTCTTTGTGCTTATTGTAAGAAAATTTTCCAATAAGTGTTTCGCTGTTTGAGAATATGAGTTAAAATAGGAGGTGTGTATTTTTTTGTTAGCATAAAAAAGGGGTTAATTACGAGAGGAGAGAATCTACACAATGAGTAAAAAGTTATCCGTCTTGGTACTCACTATGGTGTTGCTTTTGACGGTAGCCCTGGTAGGTTGTAGCAAGAAGTTAGAACCGAAGGAAGCAGTTACGACCGGTACTGCAAATGCAATGAAGTTGAATTCTTATGAATCCAAAAGTCAATTTACCGTTAAGGATCTGACAATTTCATCTGCTACTTTACCAAGTGAACAAAGTGCAATGATAACCAGTATGCTGAAAAATGCAGACATTACGCTGGACGGTGTATATCAAAAAGAACCTTTCCAATCTGAAATGACGCTCGGCATTCATTTGAAAGGTGATCTTTCCACCAGCTTCACGATTCCAATGGTGATGACTAAAGATAAACTGTACGTTAAAATTCCTAATATTCCATTTTACCCGCTCCCACAGGATGTTGTAGGTAAATTCCTGATCATTGATCCACAAGAACTGGCTAAACAATCGGGACAAGAATTTAACCCTGCAGCTATGGATCAAGAAAAATCGCAGAAATTTGCGAATGAAGTGATCGCTGCTATTATGAACGAGTATGATCAAGCTACGTACTTCTTTGATATTGATCCTAAAGACGCTAAGTTGCCACAAGGCGTTGAAGCTAAACAAGTAGTTCAGTTTAAAATAACGAACGACAACGTGAAGCAAGCAACCAATACATTTATCACTAAGGCGCTTCCTAAAGTCCTTGATATAATGTCTAAGGACGAATATGCTAGCATGCTTCAAGTGAAGAAGGAAGAGCTGTCTGAAGCGAAGAAAGAATTGCAATCTAACACCAGCGAAGTTAGCAAAAAGCTGGATGAGTTGAAAAACTACTTGACAGTGAAGCAGTTTGACATTAACACAGCTTTGAACAAGGATAACATTCCTGTGTATCAAGACCTGAATGCGAATGTAGAGATGAATGATCCGGCTACAAAAGACAATGTAAAATTGTCTGTAACAGGCTACACGCAATACAACAAAATCAATGCTAAAGCAGCATTTAAAGTAGGTATTCCAACAGCTGATCAAGTCCTGACGATGGAACAACTGCAACAAAAAATGCAAACTGTTGCTCCTTAAGTATGGGATAACATGATTGCAAGAAAACCGCTCGGCATAGGCCGGGCGGTTTTTTGTTTACTTTTAATGTTGTCCCTGTACAGTCATTTAGCTCTGCCACACGTCATCCTCGGCTAAAAGTCCAAACATCTGGTGATCCTGCCATGTGCCCTGAATCTGTACAAGCTTGCGAGCAATGCCTTCTGGTCGAAAGCCACATTTTTCTAATACACGTTGTGAGCGATCATTATGCAAAAGAGTACCCGCTTGGAGACGATGTAGAGATAAGGCACGAAAGGCATATTGTATGATTAACTTTAAGGCAGCGGTCATATGCCCTTTACCCTGTTCATGATGATCCATCATGTAGCCGATATCAGCGAATTGTCCAACTCCACGTACTAGATTGGAAATGGAGATATAACCGATGAGCCGTTCTTCCTTTAAGAGAAAGATACCGAATACGTAACCTCGATCTTCTTCGGCTTGCCGCAATTTCTGACGGATGTAGTCCTGTTGTTTCTCTAATGTGAAAAATGAATCCTCGTAAAGCGGCTCATAAGGCGCATGGGAATCCCTATTTCGGTGCCTAAGGGCGAGAAGGGCTCCGCTATCCGCCAAGCTAAATGGCCGTAAAAAGATACCTTGAGGCGTATTATACAAGCTCATAGGCATGGGGTGATCTCCTTCCATGGGGAATTAGCAATGAGATGAGGTATTTTGGACTGTGTCTCCTCAGAATGAAGACGAGGGAGGAGACAATTTGGCTGCCGCTCTTTTTTGCCGGAGATGCCGAAAGAAGCTCGTTAGCAGCGATGCACATTCCTCCTGCAGTACACCACTAGTTACTTCTGTACAATGATTGAACCGAGGCTCCTGTAATAAATTCATCAGCGTGCCTGCGCAGCCTGCCTTGGGATCTGTAGTGCCGTATATCAAATGGGGAACCCGTGATTGCACAATGGCTCCGGCGCACATTGGACACGGCTCCAGAGTGACATACAGCCTACAATCCAGCAGGCGCCAGGCACCTAAGTGCTCACTGGCCTGACGAATGGCGACCATCTCTGCATGTGCGGTTGGGTCAGCATCCGTCTCGCGCAAATTGTAGCCGCGACCGATGATTTCATTATCTTTTACGATGACAGCCCCGATAGGGACTTCACCTAACGTTTCTGCCTTATACGCTTCCTGAATGGCTTCTTTCATCCAATAGGCGTGATCCATGGTGGTCACTGGGAAAATGCTCCTTTCAAAACGCGGAATTATCCAACGAACAAATATTCCGTTGTTAACATGATGTGAATAAAATTGTGGATAACAAGGTACTTGTCCACAGGTTTATCCACAGTTTATAATAAAATCTGTGTATTTGTGGACTACCTGTGGATGATTATCTTTTATATTGTAGGCAAATCCTCGTCTATTGACAATACTGTACACAAGGTGTGTATTTATGTATATCCGGTAAATGTAAATGCTGGTATCACAGGCGCTATTACGGTATCATTGAGTTAGCAATTCCCAGTAATCGCCAGCATGCGGCAAGAGGTGAGAAATCAGTGTGTCGATAAAAATCAGAATAACGATCATTTTGTCGGGGTCCGTCCTGTTTATCCTTTTATTAAACATCGCACTTAATTATTACACGACCCATGAAAACCTAAGAAGTGACAGTGAAACTAAAATGGTTCTGACGGCTAAAATTATCGGAGGAGCTATCGAACAAACCCAACATAGCTGGGAGGCCGTTGACAAACAGCTCGGATATAATCTGTGGCTTTCTGCCACGTTGGCTGCCAATCAGCTCGATCCTGACATTCGAAATATTCAGCAGGAACAGCTTCAAAAGGTGGCCTCACTCCACAGAGATACTAATATTTCCTTGATGATTCGAGACGGGCAGGGGTATAAGGTTGTTAGATCCTCGGATCCTAAAGAAGTAACGCCATCCGATCCATTGACAGGATATTGGAAAAATGCAGTTGACCAATTATATGAGCACGGACAGGCTGCAATGGTGCAAGGTCAGAAACTGGATCATTTTTGGACGGGGTCATTTGACTACACCGGTTCAGACTCCTCAGATATTAACAAATGGGGATTTTATTATGATCAAAAACGTAACTACTTAATTCGAATTTCCTTTCAGGATACTTCAGTACAAAATTTCATAACCATCCTGAGCCCCGATGAGATCGTAAAGCAAACTCAACAAGTGGATTATCGCATCATGGAGATTACAGGAATTAACCCTGCAACCTTTGGTGGCGCTTCGATGGACAAGAACGGAAACGATTCGAAATACTATTACATGTACAACAAACCGATCCAATTCGGCACGTATCAACTAACAAGGGTGCAGGAAGATCGTTTGGCCGTGTCCAGAGCTATCCTCTCGGGGGAGAGTATTGTACAAGACTGCTATATTAAAGGTGAGCGGGTTCTCGTCAGTTACATACCTTTTTATCCGGCTAATCGTGATGCCTATGTTATCCGTATTGTTATGAATTATGATACGATCACTTCTGTTATTTCCAAGCAATTGATAAGTTTAATTGCCATTTCCATTGTCCTTTTAGAGGTGGTGATCATTGGAAGCTATGTGCTGGCAAGTCTGTTTGTCCGCCCAATTCAGTCGATTCTGGGGAAAGTGAATGAGATGGCTGACGGTCATTTTGATACACGGCTAGAAATAAAAGGTGGTCATGAGCTTGCACAGTTGGGTGAGCGCATCAATGCGATGGCCTACAACCTAGGGATGTACACGAGAAGACTCGAGCAGATGTATGAAGAGAACCGTTCTGTAAAGGAACATCTAGAATCGGTTATTAATCAGACAGCAGATGCGATTCATGTAACCGACGAGGAGGATCGCGTCGTTCGGGTCAATCATGCCTTTGAAGCTTTGTACGGCTGGACCAAGAAAGAATTGGTTGGTCGTAAGTTGGAATTTGTACCTCCACAGCAACAGGAGGAATATGAATTTCAGAAGAAGAGCCTGCTTCAGGGAGAGAGCATCGTATCAAGTGAGTCCCTTAGAATGCGGAAGGATGGAAGTACAGTAGAGATTAGTATGAGCACATCGCCTATTCTGGATGAAGAAGGCCAGATTTTGGGGTTTATCTGCGTGTCGCGTGATATCACGGGTCGCAACCGGATGGAGGAGTTGTTGCGCAGATCAGAGAAACTGACAACCGTCGGGCAACTGGCGGCAGGCGTAGCGCATGAGATTCGTAATCCGCTAACCACGCTACGTGGCTTTCTCCAACTACAGCAGCAAAATCAAGTGTTGAATATGAAACACAACGATATTATGATGTCTGAGCTGGATCGCATTAATTTGATCGTTAGCGAGTTTTTAATACTGGCGAAGCCACAGGCAGTGCATTTTCAGAAAAAAGATGTTCGTTATATTGTGAGCGACGTGATTTCTTTACTAGATAGTCAGGCGCATCTGCTGGGCATTGTATTCAACCTTCAGGTCACGGACGAGCCTGCCCTGGTATACGCTGAAGAAAATCAGTTAAAGCAAGTATTCATTAATTTACTTAAAAATAGCATGGAGGCTATGAGTAAAGGTGGCATCATCACGATTCATTTGTTCTTGGAGGGAGAAAACGTTAAAATCTTCATACGGGACCAGGGAGCGGGTATTCCCGCAGAAATGCTGTCCAAGTTGGGAGAACCTTTTTTCACAAACAAAGAAACAGGTACAGGACTAGGACTTATGGTCAGCCAGCGTATTATACAGAGTCATAAAGGCACACTGGATATTGAAAGCACAGAGGGAGAGGGAACGACAGCCCTGGTGCAGCTTCCGATTGCCAAGCCGGAGTAACGGGCTGGGGCGCAGGAGGAAGTGTGTTAGTAGAAATGGAGGGTACACAGGTTGCGCATTAACAAGTTTATCAGCGAAACCGGTTTTTGCTCGCGCCGGGAGGCAGACAAGCTGGTAGAGAGCGGTCGCGTGACGATTAACGGCGAAGTGGCTGTGCTGGGTAGTCAAGCGGAAGAAGGCGATGATGTTCGCGTGAACGGCAAGCCACTGCGCGATAAGTCTGATCACGTCTATATTGCATTGAACAAACCGGTGGGCATTACAAGTACAACGGAGAGCCACATTAGAGGCAATGTTGTTGATTTTGTGGGGCACCCGCAGCGGATATTCCCGATTGGACGCCTGGATAAGGATTCGGAAGGTCTCATTTTACTTACCAACGATGGAGACATTGTGAATAAGATTCTACGGGCAGAAGGCAAGCATGAGAAAGAATATATTGTAACAGTGGACCGCCCTGTCGTACCGTCTTTTGTGCAGGGCATGTCTAGCGGGGTGAAAATACTCGGTCAGCGGACGCTACCTTGTGAGGTGACGCGTGTATCTGAGTATGTATTCCGTATTATCCTGACTGAAGGGAAAAATCGTCAGATCCGGCGTATGTGTGCAGCCTTCGGTTATGAAGTTAAAAAACTGCAAAGGCTGCGAATCATGAATATTCGGTTGGGGTCCCTTCAGAAAGGTGCCTGGCGTGATCTGACAGAGGCTGAGAAGCTGGAGCTTGGTCAGATGCTCGATTATACGCTTAGCTAATGCCAGAGGGGCTTGTATAGCCTAGAGCGTATGATCGTCGTATCTGAAAGGGCAAAGTACAGGAAGCACTAAACAAAGAGGCACCAGCTGCATAAAAATGCGGCGGTGCCTTTGTTCATATAACATATGCATAATCAACCTTCACTCGAGCTTGAGGTAGGACTGATGACTTGTGTCCCGTTCTGATATTTGCGGAGAACAGATATTTCAACACGACGGTTTTTAGAGCGCCCTTGACCATCTTGATTGCTTGCCAATGGACGATACTGGCCATAACCGATGGATACAAACTTGGTTGGGTCGAGATCTGGATTGAGCAACAAGATACGCAAGAAATTCAGAGAGCGCTTGGCGCTCAAATCAAAATTGGACGGGAACTGGCTGTTGGAGATCGGTACATTATCCGTGTGACCCGATACGATAACATCATAGCCAGGGAACTGCTGGAGCATACTAGAAATGGACTTGGCCAGCTTTCTTGCTTCCGGCTTTACTTCGGCCTGCCCGGATGAAAACAAGGCATTATCACTAATGGTGATCATTAGTTGCGATTGGTTTAGCTTGGTATTCAGCAACGGGGTCAGGCCGTTATTTTGAATGTATTGATCCATCTGTTTTTTAAGCTTTTTTAAATCTTCTTCTTCCCGTTGGGCCAGCTGTTTTTGCAGTTCAGAGGTAGAAGTAGCTTTCGATTTTACGGGTTGTGACACTTGTTCTTTATTTTTGCCCATATCCATGGATTGTGACGACGGATTCGCGGCTGAGTGATCCAGTACGCCAGTGCCGCCATTAAAAGCTGCACTCAGGGATTGAGCCATAGTTTCAAATTTTTTGGCGTCGAGCGAGCTCATACCGAATAAGACAATGAAAAGAGCCAACAGAAGGGTCATTAAGTCGGAATATGGCAACAGCCAGCTTTCGTCAGCATGCTCTTCATGCGGTTCATGTCTCTTTTTACTCACTGGAATCGCCATCCTTCTGGGTCATCGTAGCCCGTTCGGTCGGAGTCAGGAAGATCGTCAGTTTCTGACTGATGGCGATCGTCGATATCCCCGATTGAATGGAAAGCAGACCTTCGACCATCATTAATTTAAGCTCGACTTCTTTTTTGGATAACCGTTTCAGCTTGTTGGACATCGGATGCCACAGGACATAACCTGTAAAAATACCGAGCAACGTCGCAATGAAGGCTGCTGCAATGGCATGAGAGAGCTTTTCCATGTCACTAAGGTCGGCCAGAGCGGCGATCAGACCTACAACCGCACCGAGTACCCCGAGCGTTGGAGCGTACATACCGGCTTGGGAGAAGATCAGCGCGCCAGAGCGATGTCGATCCTCGGTGGCATTGATATCCTCCATTAGAACGTCCCGTACGAATTCCTGATCATTGCCGTCAATAATCATTCGCATGCCGCCACGCATAAAGGGATCGTCGATTTCCTCTACCTTGGATTCCAAGGCGAGCAGACCTTCACGACGGGTAATGGATGCCCACTCGGTAAACGTACCGATGAGCTCTTTGCGGTCTAACAGTTTTTGTTCGGTGAAAATAACCTTGAACAGCTTCGGAATCCGTTTGATTTCTGCCATCGGGAAGGCCATAAATATACTCGCTGCCGTTCCGACGAAAATAATCATGTAAGCAGCGGGATTATTGACCAGATTGACGACCGGAGCGCCTTTTAAGATCATCCCGACGACCAGTGACAAAATCCCGAGCACAAGTCCAATAATGGTTGAAATTTGCATGATACACCTCATCCATGAGAATAGATTTTGAATCCTTTCATGCCGCCGGGGTCGTCCTTGCCCCAAGCGCGTCATTACAAGACGGATTATAGTATTTATCGACAAAACTCTCTTTTTTGTTAAGTGCGAATTTCCGGTATAATAAGGTGATTATGTATTGAATGGCGGAACCATTGGAGGAAATGGCATGGGAGTAAAGCATGGACGTGAGTATGAACAAATTTTGAACGATTTGACAGAGGCTGTGGGGCGCATCCCAGATAGCTATGAATTTTTTGAGATGGAAGCAGAAGATTGGGACAGGCTGGACCCGGCGGGACGTCAGGAAGTCAATGAAGCTTTGGCAGAAGACTTATTTTATGCACTGGGTACAGAGCCCACAATCACTGTAGGGAGTGGCGTTGTGATCTATGAGCCGGAGCAGCATCGTATCTATGTACTGATTGGGGACGAGGAGCTGACGTCAGTCCCTTTGATTTGAGGTCCGTCTTATGGATTTATCAACGGGGCCGTGGTAATATGTACACCAATATATCGTAGTTTTGGCCGTATTTAAGCGG
This sequence comes from Paenibacillus peoriae, assembly GCF_022531965.1. Classification (GTDB taxonomy): domain Bacteria; phylum Bacillota; class Bacilli; order Paenibacillales; family Paenibacillaceae; genus Paenibacillus; species Paenibacillus polymyxa_D. The sequence continues at coordinate 134,171 of NZ_CP092831.1, forward strand.
TCGAAAGGCTTCCGTATAAACGGGGAGGAGTTCGTAACATGCCTTTTACACAAGAAGAGATTGAAGCACATCTGGAGAAACTGGAGGGCTGGGAGCTGGAGGAAGGACGTTGGATCGTTCGGAAATATAATTTTTCCAGTTTTATGAAAGGGATTGCATTCGTGGATGAAGTTGCCGCTATATCTGAAGCATTCAATCATCATCCATTTATTACGATTGATTACAAGACCGTGACTCTGCGTTTGACCTCTTGGGACGATGGCGGTATTATGGCCGTGGATATTAAGGAAGCCCAACAATATAATGAAGCTTTTGAAAAAATGCGTAGCAGTCATTGAGCTTGTAATGATCTGTCGTATGATGATAAAAGCGCCTTCGCTATACAACATCGTGGTTGTATGCCGAAGGCGCTTTTATCATAGAACCTGGGTTGGGTGCTCGGGACGATATACCATACAATAAAATGGTTTCTTGCCGTCGGGGGTCTGGCGTTCATAGGTATCTGTAAGCTCAAATCCAGCCGCCTTGTAGGCCCGGATAGCGCGCCCATTCCAAGTAAGCACCTCTAGATCAATTTCATTCTTCGGGTTGCGTCGTTGGGCTTCCTCTGCAATGGCACGGACAAAATCAGAGCCTTTGCCATGTCCGCATCTTTCAGGATGCATGCCAAGACCTAGCCGGGTCACACCGATCATAGGAAAATATTGAGCAAATCCCATCAGCTTGTTCTCTTCATCCAGTACGGCAACATATTGCTCTTGGCGAAGCGTGGGACTTCCAAATTCGACCTCAAGCGCCTTCATTTGTTCCCAGGGGAGCCAACCGTATATGTTATAAGGTGGATCATAGCGCCACTCACAGATTGCAGCCGCTTGATGCTCGTCCATCGGTACGATCCGATAGTTGGATATTGAGGCCGGCATGTGTTCCATCCTCCTTTTACAGGTGCTTCAATCATTAACAACAGATTGTAGACAAGTTGCAGGGGAATAGCAAGCGTGTTTATTTTATACCCAAGACGGGTATACATTCAATAAGAAGGAATTACTGCTCATATGCTCCCCCAGCGGTGACGGTAAAACCGACGATGTTCGCTAAAATTGAAACCTTTTGAGGTGTCAGTTCGTCAGTAAAGATAATCATTGCTGATGTTGTGGACATAAAAAGCCGCAATTCGATTCCGGCAGAATCAAATTGCGGCTAGAGTTAGCTTGCTGTGCGTTAGTTATTCTACGTTGTCGTCATCAGGAATATCTGAAGCTACAGAATGGTAAGCGTCTGTGCTCATAATTCTTTTTGCACCGACATAGCGGTTAGCGTAATAATTTTCGTTCAGTGAGCTAACTACTACACCACGTGAAGTCGAGGAGTGGGCAAATTTCCCTTCACCTACGAAGATACCTACATGGGAAATGCCTCTTCCTGTGGTGTTGAAGAACACCAGGTCCCCAGGCCTCATTTCATCGCGGGATACAGAAGATCCCATTTTGAATTGTGATCCAGATTGATGCGGAAGTTTAATTCCCAGTTTGTTGAATACATACATTGTGAAGCCGGAGCAATCGAATCCCTCGAGTGTAGTGCCTCCGCTTCTGTAGTTCGTTCCTTTGGCATCTTGGATGACCTGGTCCATCTTGGAGTCTGCAAATGCACTGCCGCCACCGAATGTAAAAGATGTAAAGGCAATGGCAAGACTCATAGCTGCGATCGTTAGCTTCTTCTTCAAAAAAAATATACCCCTTCCAATGCCTGCGAGGTTAGCTTAAGGATTCGGTAGAAGGTTCCCCTATGACCACTCTGTTGCGAGATCAATTCACCCAAACTGGTTCCCCCGCTTCCTAGGTGCCAGGAATTAGGCTTTACTTAAGATGTGCACCTTGGAGAGCAGTATTCACAATAACGATATTTTTGAGATAAAGGTTACAATAAAGATTACAAAGTTGTTACTATCAGTTCACTGCGATTATTGTAACAAAGTCGGCTGGCTTTGGCAAATGTTTCATTGCAAAAAGTTACAAAAAAAATCTGCTCCTAATGTCCCAGGAACAGATCTTGTTAACAGTATTCAGTTATGTGCCGTTTGCGCGGTTATGCATAAAGTTTTTTCGACAGACGGAAATGAAGTGATTAACATAAAGGAAGGGCTTAGCTTCTACTGGAGATATCGGTATGCCATAGTCTGTACTGCGAACTGATATGCCACAGCCTGACCAGACTAGTAACAAAATGATACGATTGTTGGAGAATGAGCGCGAGCATGCCAGTCCAAATCATTGCCACGGTGCCAAATAGACCGAAGACCAGCAGCACACAAGCACCGAGCAAAAGGGATATACCGACAGCTGGGAGAAGCTGGCGAAAGAAGGCGAGCAGGGACGATAGTATGGCGTGACCACCGACAGTGCCTAGTTGCATATACAGGATGCACTGCCGAATGAACCATCCGTATGCCATCCATCCCATGGCATAGGGCAACAAGTGCAGCAGGTAAGAGGGAGATTGAAGCGTACCTGCTACAATAGGGTAGAGTCTCGGTACTACCCAAAAGGCGGGAATCAGCAGCAGTCCCAACTCGATGATGTAATACAACAGCGACGACATGCCATGGCGTTTCATACCTTTGAAAAAGGACAGGCTTTGCGGCTCAGTCGCATCGGTATGCAGGCTTTGATATATTCCGGCTCTAATGAAGGGAGTGATTAGTATGCGTAGTACAGTCGCCCCTAGTAGTATCCACAAATACACATGTACTTCCCGGCTGTCCATCAGAGCAATCTGGCTCTCCATCCAAAACAAGGTCTGTCCCAGCTCGTTTTGACCCTGATCAGGATAACGGAGCAATAGCGGGATAACGGCAGACTGCACCAGTCGATAGAGAAACACCCCCCACAGTAGTCGATACAGAAATAAAATGATAACGATATAGAATCGTATGCGCACCAGCGCCCAGCCCTCTTTTATAACAGTCCGCATCTATAGACACCTCACCATGACAGACTTCCAAGCAGTGTCTCCAACAGCTTGGTTACACTTATACTCCAACGGGTTTGTTGCTTTTCGTCCAATTCGGCTTTTAGGGTATTGTTAATATGCTTGTTCTCCAGTGCAATGGTATATAGGGGATCAAGGGTTACATAGGAAACGGGAGAAGTACTTTTGATCCGAAAAGTTGTGCTTTTGCCCGCACCGTCCCAAGCCTTGAATTTCGTGGTTCCATCCTTGAAGGTAAATTGGACAGGGATCTTGGGATAATCCGCCCCTTTTTTGCTGACCGTCACGACTGCTTCATATCCATTCTCCAGCTTGTGGTTTGTGATGTGATCCACTGAAAAGTCCGCCATCTGGCCGTCATATACATACTGTTCAAAATAGTGGCTCCATGAGCGTCCGGTGACTCTCTCCACGATACGTTGAAAATCCTGTGAGGACGGATGCTTAAATCGGTACGTCTGGACGTAGGTCCGCATAATGCGATCCATTTTTTTCATACCCACCTGACGTTCAATGCCCCGTAGTACCAGCTTGCCTCGAGAGTAGGCATTTTGCGCGTACTCAGCAGCCGAGCCGTACTTCCATGACTCACGGTTTAGCGGCTGTGGGGAGGATACCTGTCCCGATTGTAATGGCAAGTTGGGGGTAAGCCCATATTCTTGCTCCATAAGTCGCTCCTCTGCATAGGAGGTGAAGCTTTCATCCAGCCACGGCTCCTCAAATTCATTATTGGCTACCATTCCATAGAAATATTGATGTCCAATCTCATGAACTAATGTCCGTTCCAGACTATAGCCAGGATTGAGATTACCCGCAGCAGCGGCCGTGATGAGTGTCGGATACTCCATGCCGCCAGCTCCATTGCCTGATTTAGGTGGAACCACGATGGACAGGGTGGAATATGGATAAGGCCCGTACCATTTGCTGTAGTACAAAAGAGCGGCCTTCGCTGCGCTCATATAGCGTCCTTTGAGCTCCTTGTGCGATGGGTCAAGGTAGAGCTTGATTTTGACACCAGGGACTTCAGCAGAAGAAAAGGGTTCTTCTACGGCTACAAAGTTGGGTGAAGCGGACCAGGCAAAATCGTGTACATCATCGGCATAAAATTGATATATTTTTTGTCCGTTCTGTCGGACGGCACCACGGGTGGGAAATCCGGTCGCTGCTACGATATGAGTTTCAGGCACCCGAATCCGTACGCTGTAAATTCCAAAATCGGCATAAAACTCGGAGTTACCATGATACTGGTGGAGGTTCCAGCCCTCCTCGGCGCGTCCACGCTGTCCTGCAGTCTCGTAGACACTGAGCTTCGGGAACCACTGTCCTGCCATTACAAAATCATCTGTCCCACCCATACGAGCAAAGATGGCAGGCAGTTTTACCTCAAACTTCATATATAATGTGATTTCTTCGCCACCTCGTACTGGCTTGGGTAGACGCACCTTCATGAGCGAACGGTCGCCTGCGTTACCGTCATCTGGCTGCACATATTGGATGCGATGCATGAGGGATAAACCGTCTTCTGTTTTTAGTTCAGTCAGCGTCATAGAGCCAAAGCCGTCTTTGGGCATGGTGTCTCCGCGCAGCTTTCCACCGGATTCCTTCATAAAGGTGGTTTCCATGGAAGAGAAGGCGTTCGGGTATAGATGAAGATACAGATCATTCACGGTTTTCTTGCCCGGATGTTTCCAGGTCAGTGTCTCAGTGCCTCGCAAAACCTGTCCCTTTTCCAGAGATACATCAATGTGGTACTCTACCACCCGTTTGCTGAGGATTTCTGTAGCGGGTTGTGGAGGGTTCTTGGGCAGGTCAGGCAGGATGTTTGCCCCTAGAGGCTTGCCCACATTTGGGGCAAGCGCAGACTCAGACAGGGAGCCGTATAGTGGTTGGCCTATGGACTGCGGGTCGGATTGCGATTGGGGCTGCCAGGCAAACCATAACGTCCCTGCGAGGAGACCGAGGGCTAGTGTAGACAATAAAACGATTTTAGTGCGTGCTGGGGTCATACAATGGATACCTCCCGTTGACAAGCATCTACAGCATGTATATGTTTGCTTTCAGGAGATTATTAGTTAAAATATTTATAGTGTAGAATGAGTGTGAAGACGGAAAATGGAGGTCTAGTGACGCATGAGTGAAAATCAGCCGGACGGCAAAAAACAGATTGCACTGAACATTGTCAGTGGCAAGAGTAAACATAAGGGTTTCGGCGCAGGCTCAATTGACCTGAACAGCATGTCACCGGTCATCATTGACCGAGGAGAGGCGAAAATTGATATCGGTGCCATGCATGCCAAAAGTAAAGTAGAACGTGGTATCAAGTTCTCTACGAATAAAGAGGACGTACCGAACGGACGCCAGGTATGGCTCGTATGGGTAGCTGTGGACCGTACAGCCGAAGGACGTATGTACGGCGGCGCCACCGCCTGCGAGATGCTGATTGACGACGAGGCCAAACGCGGCTGGAAAATCCTCGCCGATCACGTCAACCGTATGGATTACGCGCTCAAGCGTCGTTTCATGCTGGAGGATCTCGGCAGCGAAGATAAGGCAGCGCTCAAAAGCCTGCTCATTTCGCATAACGAGGAATGGTGGGACGCTTCGCCTGAGGAATTGAAGCAAGCGCTGGAAGGGTAGGCCAAGCGTTAACACGATTCCAGTGTACACAACTGCTTAAAGAGCAGTCGGCAGTAAGGTTCAGAAGTAGACCGATACCTTGGTTGGGGGCGGTCTACTTCTTTTTCATGTAGGTAAGCAATGCTGAATGAACATGCCAAACATGATCATCAAAGAAATTGCTGGAAAAGTATACTATAAAAAATCTGTTTTTAAGAGATAAAACACTTAAATCCGCAATTTGTTAGAGCACCTCCAAGTTACATGAAAATTATTGTAACAGATATGTAGTTATGAACTGATAGCTCCTTGACATCCTGGAAAGGCATTCACTATAATTCAGATAGAAATCGCTTCCACTCTTCTTTCTATTCATTTTGTGGAACCGGTTCCTTGAAAGATGTAGTTAAGTCCTATTTACTGTTTATGAATGTAATCTCTAAATAAGGTGGCATCGTTATGTTTAAATGGTTGAAAAAGAAGGCGGCTCCTCGTATTGAAGAATTCGAAATGATAGCACCAATCAAAGGAAAAGTGGTTTCCCTGGAGGAGGTTCCAGATCCTGCGTTCTCTACGAAAGCTATGGGGGATGGCATCGCTATTCATCCGTCTGAGGGTAGGGTCACCGCTCCTTTCGCGGGAAAAGTTGCCCATGTCATGGAGAAAAGTAAGCATGCTCTGATTATTGAACATGAATCCGGCGTACAAGTTTTGATACATGTCGGGATTAATACCGTCTCTCTCAAAGGACAAGGGTTTAATCCTCATGTCCAAGTAGGAGATAGCATTAAAGCTGGGCAATTATTGATGGAGTTTGACCTGGATGCGATTCAACAGGGTGGATTGCCTGTAATTACGCCGGTAATCGTTCCAGATGGGCAAGAGATGATTAGCCATGTGGAAATCCTGGAAGGTACATCTGCCTCTCCAGAAGTACCTGTATTAAGAGTTCACTTAAAAGCCTAGTTCTCATTCAAAAAAGACTAACCAGGAATTCCTGGTTAGTCTTTTCTTTAGATGATTCACTGACCAGTCAAGGGGTGGGTACGACCATGTAAATCAAAGGTTAGGATTCATATATTTCAGATATCCGCTGATTACAATTGCCTTCGTACAGCCCTCCATGAAAGCAGACCACTTTTTTAATATCATATGGCAGCAGGTTTTTAAGAGATTCTTTGGCCATATTGAAATCACAGCAATATTGCGGGTCTGGAGCCAGTAATTTGCCGCTTACCACGCGTAGAGCATCTCCTGCAATCAGGGTTTGACTGGATTTATGATAGAAACTTAGGTGTCCTGGTGTATGTCCAGCAGTATCTATAACTACGATCCCCCCACAGAAGGGCAGTTTCTCTCCGGCAACGATGGTGGAGTTTACAATAGCCTTTGGGGGATTTTCAAGTGTACGCCGGAATGCGTGTCTCCACTCTACCGGAACGGATTCGGGCATGGAGCTTACAGCTTGATCTATTGCTTCTGGAGTCAGCTTTATAAGCTGTTTTTCTCCCTGTATATAGGGCTTTTCGATAGAACTGGCTAATACTTGAACTGGGGATGAAGAGGCTCGGACTATATCTGCTAAACTGCCGATATGGTCAAGGTCCTGGTGTGTTATTAATATAGAGGTAAGTTTATGGATTGCTAATCCGGTGTCTAGAATAGCCTCATGTAAAAGTGAGAGTTGCCCGGGGTAAGCCGTATCAACTAAAATCATGTTATCTTCGTCCCACACTAAAGTCGGGTGAATACTCTCTATACTTCCCATAATGTTAGCAGAAACCTGGAGCATGTGTATTCCCTTGTCTAATTGCATCGAATCCCTCCCATAAGAGTTGATGTAATACAAAGGAATCGTATCATTAAACATAAATATGTAAACCTATACTATATCATAAAAATAATTATTTGTAAATATGTAGAATTTTAAATTTGTGTGACAGTTAGGAGTGATGACGTGAAGAGAATTTATTTTGTCAGACATGCCCAAGCAACAGGACAGGAACCAGATGCCCGACTTACCGATGAGGGTACCCGACAAGCTGAGCAGTTGGTTGATTTTATGGAGAATGTAGGTGTGGAATATATTGTGTCCAGCCCGTGGAAACGGGCCGTGCGAACCATTCAGCCCTTGGCTGAACGGAAACAGTTGCAGGTGTATACTGATGTACGTCTTCAAGAACGGGTACTTAGCCATGAGCATTTGGATCATTGGCTGGACGTGCTGGAACAGACCTATTTGGACGAGGACTTGAAGCTGGAGGGAGGGGAATCATCCCGTGAAGCAGTAGATCGAGGAATCCAGCTTGTTCAGGAGCTTATAGAGCGGGCGGAAAAAACGGTTATCATTGTAACTCATGGAGCTTTACTATCTCTTCTCATTCGACATTACGATCCGCAGTTTGGGTTTGAGGACTGGAAAAAGCTTTCGAATCCCGACGTGTATTTGCTAGAACTGAAAGAAGCAGAAGCCAAGATTCACAGAGTGTGGGGTTGAAATAAATAAAGCACGTTCACATAAGTGCAGAATGGAATCGAAAGGGGAGGCGCATGTTGAAGGCAAACCGTTTTTTAGAATTAGAAAAGGCGTTGTTTCGAGCTTGGTCTTTGGAGTCTAGCTCTAAATGGACAGCAAATAACCCCGCGTCTGGGCAATGTGGTGTCACAGCACTCGTCGTTCAGGACAGGCTTGGCGGCGATATTTTGAAAACATGGCTGGATAGTGGTTGGCACTATTACAACCGTATTGGTGAGGGCATTGTAGATTTTACGAGGTCTCAATTTTCAATCCCTCCACAGTATCAGGATGTATACTCCAACCGGGAGGAGGCTTTTTCGGACACCAATGCAGAGCAGTATGCAGCCTTAAGTCAGAGATTAAAGGAATTTCCAAACGAAGAAGAATAAGGGGATTTAAATCTTGATGCAGTCATAAAGACGTGATTTTTGAACCTGATCCAATGGAAGGTGCTTTTTGTTGCCCAATATACATTAAAGAACTGAGTAATCAGTAAAATTCTTGAAGATAAGAGCTGTATTTACGTTATAAAATGAGCTATATACTGAGGTAAGAATAATAAAGAAGTCGTGCGCTAACACGACTCGAATATACAACCACTGCTTAGAAAAAAACTAATGCAGCCAATGGTATGGAATGCTTAGAGAAGGGGGCAGTTTGGTTTTACAATTGCCCTTAGCCGAATTTAATTGCGCCTGTGTAAGAAAGATACTTCCTTCCAGATTAGCCCCACTTAAATCAGCATCTCTAAAATCCGTACCGATCAAGTCTGTCATTCTCAGGTCAGCCTCTCGCAAATCAGCAGCAATCAGTAAAACTCCTCTCAGGTTGGTACCTCTAAGATTAGCGCCTCTTAAATTAGCCCCGATAAGGTCTCTACTTCTGATTTTTTTACTATATTTGTTGTGCTCTATGTTTTTCTTAACTTTTTCTCGTACTAACTCACTTGTTTGTAAAAGTAAATCATTGACTAACGCCCTATGGGTGGGTACATGAAGATTTATGAGAGATTTTGGATCTTGATTCGTAAGCTGCTCGGTTTTCGCCATAGCCTTTTGTAAGTCTGTATAGATGGGATGAGTTTCTTTTAAGTTAAGGGCTTCATTTAGGTAATAAAGCATTTCATGAAGCTGTTGCATGATGGGAAATATATTGAACATTTCCTCAGCTATTGCCGGATCGTCTCGCCAGCTTTTTCCGTTGTATGTAACTTGGGAAACTTTTTGGCCTGCTCCAAAGCAATCATATACTGTACAGCCTCGCAAGCCGTTATTTCTTAGGTTCTTATGAATATTACAACGATAATCCGCATTTAGGTTTTGACAAGGGGTTCCTCCGTCCTTATTAAAAGCAAAATCGGCTGATTTAGCATAAGGCAAGGCTACACAGCATAAACCAAAACATTGTTCACAATTTGCACTATACAATAAACACACATCCTTTTATTGGCACCTATTAAATATAATATTACCAAAAAAAGATGGAGCATGGTCTATTGTTTTTCTATAGACTTCTAGAGTCTGCTGGATCGTTTAGAGAAGAAATTTAGTCTTTTGCCAAATTTAATTGCCATGAAACACCGTATTTGTCTTCAACCCAGCCAAATTGTTGGCTTACGGGCGAGGCTTCAAGGGGCATTAGAACTCGGCCTTCCTGAGATAGCTGACCAAACACACGATGAATTTCTTCTTCCGAATCACAAGTGACGAATAGCGATAGAGCTGGGGTAAAAGGGTGTTTGTCCTGATGGTTATAGTCTATAGCCATAAAGGTTTGCCCTTTGAGGTTGAATACGGCATGTAACACGGTCCCATCTTCCTGATGGAAAATGCTCATGATACCAGACGGCTTAAAGACAGAGGTATAATATTGCATGGCTTCTTCTGCTTGACCAGAGAACATGAAAAATGTTGTAATTTTTGGATTGGAATCATGCATGAGATCAACTCCCTAGACTGGATCGTAGATGGTAACATCTTTCCTCTTTTTTAATAGAAATATTCAGCATTAGAGAATTGCTTTATGAAGACGTACACACGTGAAAGGAGAAAACAGGATGATGGACGCGACAGCAAGACTTATGGATATGTTCGGCTCAGGCAAGAAGCTGGACGCCAGCATCATTTCCGCCTATACGGATGTGGTTGCCCAATATGGGACAGTGGAGGATGCGTGGGAGTTATATAGGCTTTTTGTAAAAGATCCCCACCATTATATCAGGGGGTTGCTCCTCCAGCCGATCATGAGATGCGGGGATGTTACTTTGGCGCAGGATATGTACGAGCGTTATGTGCGAAATCAGGCATCCCCAGAACATATACCTGACGGTGTGCTGTATGTGCTAGGTTATTTGGGTTATGTGGAGGCTGCTGCTGATCTTGTCGCTTTGGTGAACGGATCGTATGGAGCTGTGTCTGTGGATGCCTGTTTGGGACTGGTACATCTTCCATGCGAACCGTACCGTGAGAAACTGGCGGCTGAATTGGAAAAAGTATTGGATCAGCATTTGTTTAATGAATTCTTACCTCTGCTAAGCTTCAAATGCACTACTGAAGATATGGTTCCACGATTGGTGCATTGGGGAGAACGACATGCCTCGGTAGACTGTAATGCGGGAATTATTGCTGGAATTGCCTTGTTTGGAGAGGAGCAAAGGGATACGATTCGGTCTATTTTGTGGAATCCGCTTTGGGAGGCTCATGGAACAGCTACGGGAAGCTGTGTGTGGTCTTATATTGCTATGCAGCATGTAGGGTTGACCTTTAGAGAGCTTATTCAGGATATAAAAAGCTGTGATGTGTCCAAAGCAGGTGTACAGGACTTGGAGTACCGTTTGGAAGTGTTGTATGAGATGCTGGAACTAAAACTAAGTTATACAGCCCGACCGATCCGGTTCGCTCGCTGTAACGAGGAATCATTTGGTCAGCTCTATAGCGATTTATTTAGCTGGTCCACAGAGCATAAGGATGACTCTATGATAGGCTGGATGAACGACAATTTAGGGTATAAGCATCGGCTGCTGGAACAGTATGATGAGCTCAGGAAACGAGTCGAGATTAAAATGATACATGAAATTGAGCTGGAGCATGTTCAAAAAGGAAGTTAATCGTATCAGGAAATAAGAATTTTTGATGTAAAAGGACGAAATAGCGGAGTTTGGCGGAGATATGGGGATTCGCCCAGTCCGCGGGCTGGTGTCCCGCATAGGATACATCAGCCTAGACACAAGGAGTGAAACACATGTCTTTACTGCCACAAGTTCCTTTCGGAACGCAACCGGGTATTCCGGGTCCATTCACGCCGTCAAGTCCTCCGATTCCACAATTTCCTGATATGCAGGATTCGTTCCCGTCTCCGATAGGTCCGCCACCAGGCCCAGGATCATTTTCGCCACAGCCGTTCTCACCGCCGCCGCAAGGGCCGTTCGGTCCGCAAGGTGGGCAGCAAGCTCAAGCACCCACTTCTCCACCACCGCAATTTACGCCACCGAAGCCGCTGGTTTCGGCGTATGCGGTTGACCCTGGAGCCATCTTCGGTTGTTTGTTCCGCAACACGTTTGTATGGCTGACGAACGGAGAGCGTTTTTGGCTGTACCCTGTCTTTGTAGGCAGAACATCGGTAGCGGGTTTTCGGTGGAGTGGACGTTTTTGGTTTTATTATGGTGTAGACCTCAACCGTATTGAGTCGTTTAGCTGTTATTGGTAATAGCGCAGCTTTAGGGAAGAGCGGGGTTTAACGGGATGATGGCTGATGGCACTGGCAAGAGAGGTAAATGGGCATATGAGGTAAGTGATGCGAAAATAAAAAGACTGAGAGAGCGCTCATCGCGTTCCCCCAGTCTTTTTTTGCTATTAATCCATCCACCAACGCTTAAAATTGCCCCACCACGATTTCTTTTCAGCTTGTCGCTCCGCTTGGTCAGTTGGTGTGGATGCCGGTTGGTTATCTTGCCCCGATAGCGTCTCCTTCGGCTCCGTGCCGCTGACGAATACCTCCAGCCGCTTGTCCGGGCTGTCCGGTGCAGCCAGCTTGCCGCTGGCCGGGTCAATATAAGCGCTGACTACGCCGTCAGGGATAGGAAAGATTTTGGGTGGCACATTCTCCAGCGCTTTCTCCGTATATTGCGCAAAAATCGGAGCCGCCCGTCGGGCATCCTGTGTGCTGATGTCCTTGCCCTTGTCATAGCCGACCCAGACAGCGGTGGACAGCTCGGGGGTAAAGCCGACCATCCACGCATCGGTGTTGGTCGTGCCGCTCTTGCCGGCAACCGGGCGCTTGATCAGCTTCGCGACCCGGTTGCCAGTGCCGCCTTCCTCGAACACGCCTTCCATAAGGCGTGTGAGGACGTAGGCGGAGGCGGGCTTCACCACCTGCACGGGCGCGGCTTGGGGCGCTTCGTACAGCGACCGCCCGGCAGCATCGGTGATGCGCAGCACTGCCACCGGAGCCACCTTTTGCCCGCCGCTACCGATGACCGAGAAGGCCGAGGCCATCTCGAACGGGCTGACGGGCGACACACCCAGCGCTAGCGAAGGTACGGGCTTGAGCTCGCTTGTAATGCCCATTTTGCTGGCGAGATCCATGACCTTATCCGTTCCCACCTTCAAAATGGTGCTAACGGCATAAATATTATCGGACGCCGCAATTGCGCGCCGAAGATCTATTTCGCCCAAATATTTGTCTCCAAAATTTTTGGGCTTATAGGTCTTGCGATTGTTATCGTAGTGGAACAACGTCGGTCGGCTTTCGAACTTGGACGTACTCGTCAATTCGCCGGAATCCAGTGCGCTTAGATACATAATCGGCTTGAAGGAGGAGCCTGGCTGCCGGGTTGTGGCCAGCGCATGATTATATTGATTCCCGACATAGTTCGTTCCGCCGACCATGGCCTTGACATGCCCGTTGCGCGGGTCCATGGAGATTAACGCGGTTTCCAGTCCGTTGCTGTTCTTCATGCCCTCGTTTACAGCCGCCTCGGCTGCTTGCTGCATGTGCATGTCCAGCGTGGTATAAATACTCAGGCCGCCATGCTCAAGCACCCCTTCGCTAATCCCGAGCTGATGTGTCACCAACTGGCGGACGTAATCGCGGAACCAGGGAGCGGTTTCCACTGTCCGACGCTGGCTCTCGGGCCGCAGGGCTAACATTTCCTCATAGGCCTTGGTGGCTTCAGCCGGTGTAATTTTGCCGATAAGCGCCATGGAGTCCAGAACAATTTTCTGCCGATCCTTTGCATTTTTCATATGATTATACGGTGAATAGTAGGTTGGCCCTTTTGGAATACCTGCTAACAGGGCGCTTTCGGCCAAATCCAGATCTTTTGCGGATTTACCGAAATACATTTGCGAAGCTGCTTCAATGCCATAGGCGCCGTGACCATAGTAAATTTCGTTCAAATACATTTGTAGCAGCTCATTTTTGGTGTACTTCATTTCAAGCTGTGCGGTATAGATAGCCTCCTTGGCCTTGCGCGTCCACGTTTTCTCATGAGATAAGTATAGATTGCGTGCAAGCTGCTGAGTCAGCGTGCTGGCCCCTTGCGACATATCCCAGCGGGTCAGATTAACGATTACCGCCCGGCCCAGACCTTTGAAATCAAAGCCAAAATGATCGTAAAACTTCCGATCTTCCACAGCCAGGGTAGCTGCAATCAAATCGGGTGAAATGTGATCAAGCTGGACCGGAATGGATTCTTTGCCTCCAGCAGAGAAAGTGGCGATGACTTGCCCCTGACTATCGAGCAGACGTGAATTCCGATCCGTATCCGCGAGCGGAAGGCTGGTCGTGTACAAATAGGCGAGCAGGATGCAGGCGGCGATGACCGTCAGGATCGTGAGAGACATCAGTCCTTGAAACAATCGAAGCCAAAGCGGTTTACGCTTGGGGGATCGTCCGGTCGTATCGGTCATCATGCCACCTCCTTCCATAGTTGATGTTCTCAGTATAGTCAATCCGAAAGCGTCTATTCATCAGATACACATACGTGTCTATTTTAAACAAGATTAAATCTCCAAATTGCTTTAGCAGCTCATTCAGGTATCACTTATAATGCAAAAAGTGTGAAATTCCAATGTGTTTGGTACAATAAATATAGCAAACTTGGCGTTTGCGTGTTACTGATATAAGGAAAGTCAACGTTTATGCTACCGGATTGCCGGACACATACTTTGATCAGAAAGAAGGTTGGAATGATGGACTTGTGGTTTACGGAGAAGCAGACTCCCTCTTTCGGTATTACAGCAAAAATCAAACAAACCTACGTCTCTGAGAAAACAGATTTTCAGGATCTGGCTATGATCGAGACAGAGGAATTCGGCAATATGCTTGTTCTGGATGGCATGGTGATGACAACGGTTAAGGATGAATTTGTGTATCACGAAATGGTAGCACATCCAGCTTTGAATACACATCCCAATCCGAAAAAGGTTTTGGTTGTGGGCGGTGGCGATGGCGGCGTTATTCGTGAGGTCATCAAGCACCCTGAAGTGGAAAAGGCTGTATTGGTGGAGATCGACGGTAAGGTGATAGAATATTCCAAGAAATATTTGCCTGAAATTGCCGGAAAGCTGGACGAGCCTAATGTAGAAGTGCTGGTCAATGACGGATACATGCACATTATTGAACACAAAAATGAATACGACGTCATTATGGTCGATTCGACGGAGCCCGTAGGTCCGGCAGCCCCGCTGTTCGAGCGCGGGTTTTACCAAGGTATTTTTGAAGCATTGAAGGAAGACGGTATTTTCGTTGCACAAACGGATAATCCTTGGTTCAAGGCAGATCTGATTCAGAAGGTTAACAAGGATGTGAAGGAAATTTTCCCGATTGTGCGTGTATATGGTGCGAACATTCCAACCTATCCGAGTGGTCTATGGACATTCACGTTGGGTAGTAAGAAGTATGATCCGCTCGAAGTAGACGAAAACCGAATTCCAGAGATGGACACCCGATATTATAGTCCGCGTTTGCACAAAGCGGCGTTTGTACTACCTAAGTTTGTAGAGGATTTAACGAAGTAAACATTTTAAGAAAAAGCGTCTTAGTGGTCTTTATTGCCTGTTTTTGGGCGGAAAGGAGCGCTATAGGCGCTTTTTTGTCTTGAATAAGATTTAAAAATGGCCATGAAAGCATACTGGACACTGAATTTCCTTTTAAGATAAAAGAAGGAAATTTAAGGGTGTGTGTAGAATATACAAAAAACCAGACATTTAACAGATTTGTAAGGTCAACAGGGACGGTTTGGTTATGGAAATACATAAATCGGCGATGTACCAAAGAGGGGGAAACTTTTTTGATCAGACGCTCTTTTTATTACCTGTGGGGGTCCCAGACGATCTCCAACGTAGCAGATATCATCTACATGTTGAGTGTAGTGGTATTGGTGTTCAGCTCAAGTAATTCCTTAATGACGACTATTCTAATCCCGCTGTTCCGATTGTCTGCCCAAGTGCTTAGTGGGCTCGTTGCACCAATCGTCCTCGGCCGATTTCGGCTAACACGCGTGTTGCTATTTTCCCAGTTTGGTCAGTTTGTCATTTTTACGCTACTGCTGCTTTATTTGTGGATCGTACCTGAGCAGAGGTCGTTTCTATTTATTTTTGTGATGGTGTTCGGTATGTCTTTTCTGGATGGCTGGACCAATCCTGCGCGTAATGCGCTTGTACCCCGTTTGGCTACGGGTGAAGGGCTAATGCGTGCCAACGGCATGGTGGCGGTCAGTGATCAGGTGGTCAGGTGTGCAGGCTGGGCGCTGAGCGGAATTATTGTGGCTTGGCTGGGTTCCCTGAATACGCTTGTGATTGCATCCTGTTGTTATCTCGTGGCTGTAACTGTCACGTCCTTCATTCGTGATCCGCTGGATCAGAAGGAATTAAGTCTTGAAGCTTCGGATTCCTCGACAAATGCAGTAGAGCCTGCAAAGGCAAAGGAAAAAGGCTCCCATTGGAAAGAGCTTGGGGAAGGCTGGACAATCATTTGGCACAACCGTCGTATTCGTTCTCTGATGATCGTCGATAGCGTGGATAGTATCGGGGGAGTCTCCTGGCTTGGGGTATTTATTCTGGCGTACGTCAGCCAAGTGCTGCATCGGGATGCGAGCTGGTGGGGCTTTATGAATGCGTCCTTTTTTTCGGGCACGATTTTGGGTGGATTGATTGTCGTTGGCTTGGTCAAGCGATTGCAAAAGAACAGCTTTTTGTACATGCTCGGAGCATTGCTGGTGTATGTACTGATTACCATTGTATTTGCGCTGAATACCATCCCCGCTGCTGCGCTTATTCTTTTTGCTGTATCAGGCTTACCTGTTCAGATGGCTGGTATCATTCGCCGCACCTTGCTGCAAACCAGTGCACCGGCAGCCCAGCTGCCCAAAGTGATGGCGGGAATTGATGTGCTTACAAATCTCGCTTTCGGTCTGTCTTTGTTATTCATGGGCTGGTATGCAGACCGTTTCGGTATGGTGCAGGTGTATTTGTTGGCTGCGGCCATGACTACCGTTGCTGTTCTGATCGGCTGGTTCTACCGCAGGGATTTTCAGGAAAGTGAGCAAATGGACCAACCAACCGCTACGGGCGCTGGGATTTAAAATTGGGGTTCCCGTTAGGCGTGACAGCATTCATTGGATGAGTTCAATTTTACAGGAACACCACTGGAATAACGTTGACGGTGGTGTTCCTTTCATATCATATTAAATTAAATGGTATGTCTGTTGAGCAATACGTGCCATTCCTAATGTCAGGTCCGTTTGCTCGTGAGATATGTTTTGACGGCAGGAGGAGTGTAATTTGTAAATTGCTGTAGGATTCCTTGCGAAGTAGTATCCGTAATTACCAACGCACGATATTTTTCCTGCATAAATTGTTCCTCAACCATACGATTAAACAAGGAAATAAGAGGATCGTAATAATGGTTAATATTTAAAAGACCGCATGGCTTTTCATGCAAGCCTAATTGCGCCCATGTGAAAATTTCAAAGTATTCTTCCATTGTACCTGGGCCACCTGGTAAAACAATGAATCCGTCCGCAATCTCTGCCATTTTAGATTTTCGTTCGTGCATGGAATCAACAATGATTAATTCGCTCAGGCCATTATGTGCAATTTCACGGCTTTGCAAAAAGTGAGGGAGTACACCGATGACGTGACCTCCTGCATGAAGTGCCGCGTCAGCCACTGCACCCATTAAACCAACACTTGCTCCTCCATAAATCAGGCTTATTTCCTGTTCGGCAAGTGCCTTGCCCAGAGCAACAGCATGCTCTCGATAAATCTCAGACGCTCCATTACTGGAACCGCAAAAAACAGCAATGCTTTTCATATGAGATTCTCCTTTATGTATATCTTTTTGCAAGTTTTTGCTGGTGTGTTCGAAATATATCCTC
The DNA here is from genome assembly GCF_022531965.1 of Paenibacillus peoriae. Lineage (GTDB taxonomy): Bacteria > Bacillota > Bacilli > Paenibacillales > Paenibacillaceae > Paenibacillus > Paenibacillus polymyxa_D. Next base: position 151,675 of record NZ_CP092831.1, read on the forward strand.
CAAGGTGATGTCATACTTGTTGGCGATCACGATGAGATTACCCAGTACGTCTCCAAGTTCTTCAGTTAAATGCTCCCTGTTCTCCTCGAATGAACCATCGATCTCATCAGGCCGGTCTCTGCCGATCTCCAGGGCGCGAATAGCTCTCGCAACCTCCCCGGTTTCCTCTGCCAAGAAACCAATTCGGACGAAGATATCTAAATCAGACCAGTTCCTCTCTTGATAATATTGCTTGACCCACTTTTGAAATTCATTAATATCCATATTCAGCCTCCCAACTGAAACCCATGCATGATGTTGACTATACAAACCATAAGGTTTAGATGAAACGGAAACGTTTGTTCTCGTTTTATTATATAATATAGGGGGGGGATTTATCAAAGAAAAATAAAAAAGCCAATTGCTTAAAAAGCAACCGACTTTTTTTAAGAACGTTGACCTTACTGATGCGACCGTATCCGGTCAGCCTTTTAAGCCGTAGTAAACTGGCTGTTATAGAGCGAGGCATAATGGCCGCCGCTGGCAAGCAGCCCCTCATGGGTACCACTTTCGACGACATCGCCGTTTTTCATGTATAGAATCAAATCCGCTTCGCGGATGGTCGATAGTCTGTGAGCGATCACAAAGCTGGTGCGTCCGGCAATCATTTTCATAAATGCTTTTTGGATACGCGCTTCTGTCAGAGTGTCTATGCTACTGGTCGCTTCATCCAGGATCAGCATAGGTGGATCGACGAGGATTACCCTCGCGATGGTAAGCAGCTGTTTTTGGCCTTGCGACAGGCTGTCACCTGACCCGCTGATGACCGTATCGTAGCCATGAGGCAGTCGCTTGATGAAGCTATGCGCATTGGCAGCTGTTGCAGCCGCGATGACTTCTTCGTCCGTGGCTTCCGGCTTCCCGTAAGCGATATTGTCCCGAATGGTTCCGCTGAACAGCCATGTATCTTGAAGCACCATACCAAAGTTAGTCCGCAGGCTGTCCCGGCTCATGTCGTTGATATTCACCCCGTCGATGGATATCGAGCCGCTGTCCACATCGTAAAACCGCATGAGCAGATTGACGAGTGTGGTTTTGCCAGCTCCGGTCTGCCCGACAATGGCCACACGAGTGCCTGGCTTAACTTCTAAACTAAAGTTCGTAATGAGCGTACGTTCCGGGTTATAGGAGAATTTGACATGATCAAAAAGAATCGTGCCTTTGCTGCGCTCCAGCTGTACGGCGTTCGATTTTTCCGGCTGCTCTGGCGGTGAGTCTAAAATCGCAAATATGCGCTGAGCAGAAGCCGTGGCTGCCTGGAACTGGGTGAGAACACCCGTAATTTCATTAAAGGGCTTGGCGAACAAATTGGTATAAATCAGAAAGCTCGACAATCCACCTACCGAGATCCCACCCAAAATGATGGAGATACAACCAATCATGGCGGTGACTGAAAAAGTCATGTTGTTCACCAATCGGGTGGAGGGGTTGGACAATGATCCGTAAAACTGTGATTTCACCCCGGCTTGATACAATTGTTCGTTTCTGGCGGAAAATTCCTCAAGCGAGCGGTTTTCATAATGAAAAGCAGTAACTACCCGTTGTCCGTCAATCATTTCTTCTACGTAACCGTTCAGGCTTCCTAAAATTTTGGCCTGTTCGCGGAACATACGCTGTGACCTTGTCGTAATGAACCGTGCCACACCGTATGTGATCGGGGCAGACACCAATACGACCAACGTCATGATCGGACTGATATACAGCATGAGTACAATGGAGCCTATAATCGTAATAATCCCGGTAATCAAGGTGGAAAAGCCTTGCAGCAATCCATCCGACACAGCATCCATATCGTTCACAAAACGGCTAATGCTGTCTCCTTGCGGATGAGTGTCATGAAAGCTTAACGGAAGGATATTAAAATGATCAAATAACTCCCGCCGCATATCATTTACGGTCTGAAAAGCAATACGGTTCGTCAAATACGTGAGCAGCCAGCTAAACAGACTGCCTACAACATATACAATGCCTAATCCAGCTAGAATCTGTACAATACCTTTAAAATCCACTGCTCCCTTATTCACCATGTGGTCGATAGCTTGACCAATCATGTAGGGTCCGATCAGACTGGCAAGCACGCTGAGAATCGCACTGACGATGACCCAAAATGTTGTTGTTTTATATTGACCGACATAGGTTAACAATCTTCTCCAGGTTTCCTTGCCACTCATTGGTCCACCTCCTGCGTTGAGAGCTGGGAGCGATTAATTTCCTGATATACCTCCGAGCTGCTCATCAACTGATCATGTGTGCCGATTCCGACAATCCGGCCTTCATCAAATACAATGATTTTATCGGCATGCTGTACACTGCTTACTCGTTGCGAGACCAGTAGGACAGTCATGCGGGTGCTATTTTCCCGTAGCGATTTACGGAGAGCGGCATCGGTTGCAAAATCAAGTGCGCTTGAGGAATCGTCCAAAATCAGAATTTCCGGATTGCCTACAATAGCTCTGGCAATGGTAAGTCGCTGCTTTTGGCCTCCCGATAGATTAAGTCCTCCTCGGGTGATCGGGGCATCGAATTTTTCCGGCAAGTTAGAAATAAATTCATCCGCTTGCGCGATTGCTGCGGCTTGAGCGACTTCCTCGTCGGTGGCGTGTTCGTGTCCCCAACGGATATTATCCGCTATCGTCCCAGTGAACAGCAGCGCCTTCTGAGGAACAATACCGATTTTCTGCCGCAATTGCTCAAGCTTATACTGCCGTACGTCGATGCCGTCAACCTGTACACAACCCTCTACCGCATCATAGAAGCGGGGAATGAGATTCACAAAGGTGGATTTCCCCGAACCTGTTCCTCCGATGATTCCAACCGTTTCACCAGGATAGATGTTTACCACTACATCGTTAAGTGCCAGTTGCCCTGTCGTATTGTATCCAAAGGAAACATGATCAAAAGAGATGGCTGGTACAGCGCCATGCCCACTTGTTCCCTCCCTATCTATAGATGTAGAAGTAGCAGCAGTGTCGGAAATCGAAGCTTGCGTGTCTAGGACCTCCTGAATCCGCGCTGCTGAAGTGGCAGCCTTGGTGAACAAAATAATTAAATTGGTCACCACAATCAGAGCTAATAAAATTTGCGTAATGTAATTAATAAAGGCAATAATCTCCCCTTGTGTAAGTGATCCATATTGGATATGGATGGCGCCGATCCACAGGATTGCAATAATAGCTCCGTTTACCACCAGCAAGGTGGCAGGGCTTAGCAAAGCAGAAATACGTCCGACACGAATAGCGGTCTGAGTCAGGTCATCCGAAGCGGCGTTGAATTTAACTCGCCCAGCGCCTCTTTTGGCAAATGCGCGTATGACCCGTACGCCTGTAAGATTTTCGCTAAGTACCAGAGCGATTTTATCGAGTTTTTTTTGATACCGACGATACAGTGGTGAAGCCTTCGTAATGACCACATACAGGATCAAAGCTAGAACCGGTGTAGCCGCCAACAGCACCAAAGCCAGGCGGAAATCCAGGATCATGGACATGATAATAGCCCCGATACAAATAAAAGGAGCACGAATGACCAGACGAATCAGCATCGCTACAGCCGTTTGGAGTTGATTGACATCATTCGTAATCCGGTTGATGAGCGAGGGCGTACCGAACTTATCGAGATCAGCATAAGAAAACGATGAAATATGTTTAAACATCGTATTGCGCAGCGTAGTTCCGAATCCTTGGGAGGCACGGGCTGCGTAAAACTGACACACTAATGAACTGCCAAAGCCCAGTATAGTCATGAGTAACATCAAAAGACCCATCTGCCAAACATAATGGGTGTCTCCTTTACCTACACCATGATTGATCATTAAGGCAACCATAGTGGGCAGCAATAGTTCCAAGATGGCCTCAATCAGTTTAAATAGAGGCCCAAGAATCGTTTCCTTTTTATAGGGTTTCAAAAAAACAGCAAATTTCAGCAAATAAACCATCACCTAACCTAAATAATGTATATAGCCTCATGCCGCAATAGCATATCTGAATTTGATTATGTCATATCCCCAACCATATGAATAATATTTAATATATATTAGAGGTATAGGTTTTACATATATCAGTACCGGAGGGCCATAATGATGGAATTGAGACATCTCAAGTATTTTTTGGCGATCGCAGAGGCCGGACAGATTACAGCGGCAGCCAAAAAGCTGCAAATCGCACAGCCTCCCTTAAGTCAGCAGCTCATGCAACTGGAGGAAGAGCTTGGTGTAAAGCTCGTGCATCGAGGCTCACGAAGCATCCAGTTGACGGAGGCCGGCATCATTTTACAGAATAGGGCCAAGCAGATTCTGGAGCTGACAGATGCCACAACGAGAGAAATTAACGATTTTGCCTTGGGGATGAAGGGTACGCTTACCATTGGAACGGTCTCCTCTTCCGGCGCAGCCCTAATGAAAGACAGGCTTTCCGAATTTCATAAAACCTATGCGGGTGTAAAATTTGAAATTCATGAGGGAAATACCTTTAGGATTCTCGATCTTTTGAACAAAGGAATTGTCGAGGTCGGTATCGTCAGAACCCCTTTTAATACCACTGATTTAGGGTGCAGATATGCGTCCTCCGAACCGATGATCGCAGTGATGACAGAAGAACATGACTGGAACCCCGAACAGAAGACCATCCCGTTGTCTGACTTGAAAAACAGGCCGCTCATCGTTTATCGCCGCTTTGAACAATTGATCCACGATACCTGTATAAAGCATGGCTTTGAGCCAAATTTCTTTTGCAAAAACGATGATGCTCGCACCACGCTTCATTGGGCTAATGAAGGGTTGGGGATCGGTATGATTTCGCGGTCTGCGTTGTCACTCGGAAGCAATAACCAGTTAATCGTTAAGGAAATTATGTGTGAAGAATTGCATACACGTGTGGCGGCTGTCTGGATGAAGGATAAATACATGTCTTCTCTAGCCTCTCGATTCATTGAAAGTTTTAGCCAAGCATCTGATGGAGCTGACTTAAGGTAGCTAAATTTTTTGGATGAAAGCATCTTTTTGTAAAAACTCATTTGAATTGCAATCGGGAACTGGATATAGTAGTACAGTAGGATAGCAATAGAATGGAGTTTGAATACATGCCACATAATGCAAAGGTCCGAATCCGTCTTCATAGTCATCATGACGGAGAAGATGTGGTACAGGAACTTCCCGGAGAAGCGATTGTGCGTGGGAAGCATCTATATATAAGGTACGATGAGCCGCAAGAAAGTCCTGAGGGCGGTACGACACGGAACACAGTCAAAATCGGACCGGATGAGCTAAAGCTGATTCGTCACGGTGAGGTACAATCAGAGCAGTCGTTTGCGCTGGGACGCAGGTTGCCTGGATTTTACCGCTCGCCTTATTTAAACCTGAACATGTCTGCGCATACGCAGAAGCTCGATATTCGGATGGATGGATTCAGCGGGCATGTGAGCTGGACCTATGATCTGTACGTATTTGAGGATTTCTCGGGGCATTTTGCCATCAGTTTGCATATACAGGAGGAGCAATAATCATGACAAGCAATCCACTGGAACTTATTAATCAAAAGGTGACTTCAGCAATTGAGGCGGCGGTGCTGGCTGCCGGAATCGTGAGCCGCGAAGAGCTGCCGACCATTACGCTGGAGGTGCCCAAGGACAAGTCACACGGTGATTTGGCTACCAACGCTGCGATGCAGCTCACCCGCATTGCGAAGAAGAACCCACGGCAAATCGCTGAAGACTTAATCGCGAATATGGATTTAGCTTCCGCTTCTATTGAAAGTGCGGAAATCGCTGGACCGGGTTTTATTAACTTCCGCCTGAACAAGAGCTACCTGTATGCAGTCATTGGACAAGTGCAGGAGCAGGGGGCAGATTACGGGCGTATACAGGAAGGTGCAGGCAAAAAGGTACAAATCGAGTTTGTCAGCGCCAATCCGACAGGTAGCCTTCACTTAGGTCATGCACGTGGTGCAGCCGTAGGGGATGCTCTCTGCAACGTGCTTGATTTTGCCGGATACAAAGTAACTCGTGAATACTATATTAATGATGCGGGCAACCAGATTTACAACATGAGCCGCTCTATTGAAGCGCGTTATTTGCAGGAGCTGGGACAGCCTGCGGAGATGCCGGAAGATGGTTACCATGGTGAGGATATCATCGGGTTTGCCAAGGAACTGGTGGCTGAAAAGGGCGATTCTCTGTTGTCCATGGAACCGGGAGATCGTGCTGCTTATTTCCGTGACTACGGTCTGGAAAAGGAACTAAACAAGATTAAGCGTGATCTGGAGCTGTTCCGTGTACCTTTTGACTCCTGGTTCAGCGAAACGTCGCTGTATGAAAATGGTGAAGTGCTTAAAGCGCTGAATGAGCTGCGTGACCGTGAAGAGATTTACGAGAAGGACGGAGCTACATGGCTGAATACGACCAAGTACGGCGACGATAAAGACCGTGTCTTGATCAAAAATGACGGTACATATACGTACCTGACCCCGGATATCGCTTACCATCGCGATAAATATGCTCGTGGGTATGACACGATCATCAACATTTGGGGAGCGGATCACCATGGCTATATTCCACGGATGAAGGCAGCAATGGAAGCACTGGGTAATGACCCGGATAAGCTTAAAGTGTTGATTGCCCAAATGGTCAGCTTGTTCCAAAATGGGGAAAAAGTAAAAATGTCCAAACGTACTGGCAAGGCCGTGACGATGGAAGATCTGATGGAAGAAGTGGGTGTAGACGCGATCCGTTACTTCTTCACTATGCGCAGCATGGATTCGCACCTGGATTTTGACATGGATTTGGCGATTTCCACTTCCAATGAGAATCCAGTATTCTACGTACAATATGCGCACGCACGTGCATGCAGCGTATATCGTCAAGCTGAAGAGCAGGGGATTGCTGTGCTGCCGTTGGCAGAAGTTGACTTGTCCAAGCTGACGGCTGAGCATGAATACGATTTGCTCCGCAAAATCGGCGAGCTGCCGGAGGAAGTATCGGTGGCGGCTGCAAACTTTGCACCACACCGTATGATTCGCTATGTCTACGAGCTGGCTTCATTGTTCCACAGCTACTATAAGGCAGAGCGCGTCATTACAGAGGATGCCGCTCAAACGCAGGCACGCTTGGCGTTGTTTGGTGCGGTGCGCACGACCATTGCCAACGTACTGAAGCTAGTGGGCGTGTCTGCACCGGAACGTATGTAAGCAAGCAACTTTAACATCATGACCTTGTAGTCATATAAATAATAATAAAAGGAACCGAGGCGCCACTCTCAACAGGTTGGCGCCTCGGTTCCTTTTTATGTTGGATTAGCTTAGTAGCGTTCCAGTACCAAATTCGTTTTCAGGGAATCGGCGGGAACCAGCCATCCTTTGGATTGCAACAGGTTCATCAGCTTGGTGCGGTTGCTGGCGGCAACACTGTAATCCGAGGTTTTGAAGGAGATTTCGATAATATTTTCTGTACCTGATCCGTTTGCGCTGCGAATAGGCCATATTTCAACGTCGGTATCCAGTCCCTGAAAGCTACCTTCATATTTGCTGACCTGTACCGGACCGCGTACTCTGGAGTCTGCCAGAGTTTTCTTGCCCCAGTTGCTGGATTTCCAGTTTTGCAGCTTGCCCGGAAGATTAACCTGTAGTTGCTTTAATGCTTGATCTGGGGAAGGCAGAGCCAATCCTTTGGAGGCGTTTGTTTTTTTATCATTGGAAAAACTTAGTGTTTGCTTGCTGTATCCCCAATCCACCTCAGCCTCATAATTATCATCAGACGCGCTGAACCCTTCTTTATTCGCTTGGGTGAGCGCCGCGTCGATATTTCCATTTGTGACCGTATAGCGCTTTTTGTAGGTTAATTCATAATTTTTTTTGTCCTCTTTTTTGCGAAACCTCACGTTCCAGCCCTCGTCATTTAATTGCAATGAATTTGTATCAAAATACTCGACGCTCAATCGTTGTGCATCGTCGCTAATTTGAAACTCGTTCACGATGCCACTTTTTAATGAGCCATCCGCATTGAGCACCTGAGCCGTATCCAGTAGTAGCTTCACCTCATAGCTTGGTGTGGCATTGGCGGCAGCTTGTACCGGTTCTGCTCCTTTCCATCCTGTTACGAGCAGTACTGCACTCAGAGTTACTACCGACATCAATTGGGTGATACGAAGGCCTGTTTTCATTTCATCCTCTCCTGTTCGTCCGAATAGGTTACACGCTACACTTTACGGGTGTATTGTCAGTCGTATGTCAAAGCACGAGGGTACTCCGGTAAAAAAAAGACATAATTTCTATATGACAGGTAAGATTTAATCTTGGTTCCATGATAAATATTCGGTGAATCTGTGAATGAGCGCCGAGCGATGGCGGTCTTTGTTGCTGACCATATAAATATACCGCTCAACAGACTGCCCCGGAATAGGTCTTACAACCAGTAAGCCCCGCTCAACCTCTGACTGAACGGCAATGCGAGATACAAAGGAGATGTGTTCTCCCAGCATAACCGCCTGTTTGATGGCTTCCAGTGAATCCAACTCCAGATAGGAGGGAAGTCGCCGACTCCCACGCTCCAGCCATTTGTCGGTCACGTGGCGTGTGCTGGAATCCTTGCCATGTAATACGAAGGAGGAAGAAGCGATAAGCTCGGGTGTCAAATCGGTTTCGTTGGCGAGCGGATGAGTGGGTGAGCAGATGAGCATCAGTTCATCTTCGCCCAAGGATTCTGAGAGTAGCGTTGGGGATTGAAACGGCTCTGCCGAAATGATGCCAAGATCAATTTCGTGACGAGCGAGCATGTCCTTGATCACGGGCGCAGTTTTCACAGACAAGGCGATGTGAATACCCGGATGCTCACGGGCAAAGCGGTGCAACACAGCAGGAAGCAAGTAGGTAGCGGGTACATAGCTTGCGCCAATACGTATGCTTCCCCGCTGGAGCGTATCGAACTCGCGGACGACTCGCTCAGCTTCGGCAGCCAGTGCATTAATTTTGCTGGCATAGTGCAGTAGCGCATTTCCAGCATCCGTCAGGATGATTTTGCCCATGCGTGTGTCAAACAGCTTTACGCCGAATTCACGCTCCAGATTTTTCATATGAAAAGTAACAGTGGGTTGCTTTAGGCCAAGAAGCTCGGCGACCGTGGTAATTTTATGGTGCTTATTCAGCAGTTCTACAATATGTAACTTTAGAAGACTTAAATTCACTTAGAATGCCTCGCTTTCAGGTTAATTGAACAATCATGCCTATTTGTATGGGTAGCAGCATCAATCCCCTCTATATAGATTAAATCTATGAGTGTTAACACAATTCATTGAAATAATTAATTTTGTTTTAACTTTCCAATAACACAGGTTGCGAATTCAAGTTTTACACTGGGGTCAGTCAGAAGAACAGGCAGGTAATGCGATGAATCAGGATCTATATATTCACGGATTAAGTAAAACCTTCAGCCAAATAACAGCGCTGCATGAGACGAATCTGGTCGTACGACGGGGTAAATTCACAACACTGCTCGGACCGTCCGGATGTGGGAAAACAACGCTCTTGCGCTTGATTGCTGGTCTGGAGACACCGGATACCGGCACAATCACGATGGGAGAGGAAATTCTTTTTTCGGCTGAACGCAAAAAGGATATTCCCGCGCATCTCCGCCACTTTGGTATGGTCTTTCAGGATTTCGCGTTGTGGCCGCATATGACGGTGTTTGAAAATGTGGCCTTCGGCCTGCGTGCGGGCAAGCGGGGGAAAGGGTTTGCCAGCGCCCGAGACAAGGAACTGCGGACAGTGGTGCTGGAGGCGCTCGACATGGTCAGATTGTCAGGGATGGAGGATCGGTATCCTCATCAGCTATCCGGTGGTCAGCAGCAGCGGGTTGCCTTCGCAAGAGCGGTTGCTATCCGGCCTCGACTGGTGTTGTTCGACGAGCCTCTCAGTGCGCTGGATGCGGTGCTACGGGAGGAGATGCGCATTGAGATGCTGTCGCTTGTGCGCGATCTGGGGCTGACCGCCCTATATGTCACCCATGATCAGATCGAGGCCATGTCCATGTCTGATGAAGTGGTTGTTATGAAAAATGGACATATTTTGCAGACCGGAACACCAGAGGTGATCTACGGTTGCCCAGCTCATCCAGAGGTGGCGAGGTTTATCGGCAAATCCAACTGGCTGGAGTTGGAACGGACACTGTTTCGTCCTGAACATGTCCGTTGGGAACAGGAGCAAGCGGATCAGCACGCTTTTACAGTAGAGATCATGCATGTCAGCTATGTCGGCGATCGTTATGAAATTCGTATACTAGCCGAGAACGGTGAGCAATGGACTGCATATCACTCCACCCGCTTGCCGATTGGCGAGAAAATGCACATTTGGGTATCACCGCAACACATCCACCAACTTGAAGCATAAGGAAAAGGGGTATATATAAGATGATGAATAGGCATGTTTTTCGTACAGGATGGAAAAAAGGGACGATGCTCGCATTAACCTTGACTTTTGGACTCGCTGTGGCGGGTTGCGGAACAGCAACGCCAACCAAGGATGGGGCGCCAGCTAATGGATCAGCAGGACAAGCGGAGGCGGCATCCACCGATCAGAAGTTGGTGGTCTACAGCGCAGGCCCGGATGGACTGGCGAAAAAGCTGATAGCAGGATATGAGGCGCAGAGCGGAGTGAAGGTAGAGTTGTTTCAGGGAACGACAGGAAAAATTTTGGCCCGTATGGAAGCCGAGAAGACGAATCCGGTAGCGGACGTGGTTGTGCTGGCATCGCTTCCGTCTGTACAAGGCTTGAAAAAGGAAGGACTAACACTGCCTTACCCGGATGCCAAAAACGCGGACAAGCTAAATCCAGACTGGTCCGATAAGGAGGGCAACTACTTCAGTACCAGTGCTTCTGCTCTGGGCATTGCGTATAACACAAAGCTGGTGAAAACACCACCAACTTCATGGGCCGATTTAGCGAAGCCTGAGTACAAGGATCAGGTTAACATCCCCGACCCATCACTGTCCGGCTCAGCATTGGACTTTATGACAGGCTATCTGAGCGCCAAGGGCGATGGAGGCTGGACGTTGTTTGAGCAGTACAAGGCAAACGGTGTGGCCATGGCTGGTGCCAATCAGGAAGCGCTGGACCCCGTGATTACCGGAGCTAAAGGTATAGTCGTTGCTGCGGTCGATTACATGACCTACAAGGCTAAAGCCAAAGGCGAGCCGATTGACATCGTCTATCCAACAGAGGGAACCGTCATCAGCCCACGTCCTGCTGCAATTCTCAAGTCAACGCAGCATGAGCAGAATGCCAAGGCATTTATTGACTATCTGTTGTCGGACGACGCACAGAAACTAGTAGCGGATGCCTCCTTACTCCCGGGCCGCACGGATATCAAAGCTGACAAGCGTGCCAATCTGGACGAGATCCCATTGCTGAAGACCAATTGGGAATGGATGGGCGAACATGGATCAGACGTGACAGAGAAGTTCACGCAAATGTTCAAATAAGCCGATGGGAGGCTTATCCGTTAAACACATCAGAGCGTGGTGTCTGACGCTGGCTCTGATCGCGCTTCTTTTCTTGATTGTGATGCCGTTGCTGCAAATCTTTATCCAAAGTGTGTATGTTGATGAAGAATTTCAGTGGGATGCACCTTTTCGAACGTTAGCTGCTTCACCATTTGCGGGAGTGCTATTCAGCTCGATTTGGCTAGGTATCTGTGTGATTGCAGGAACAACGGTACTTGCACTTCCGCTAGCCTGGATCATGTCCAACACTCGTCTTGCGCACTGGCGCTGGTTGGATGTCGTGCTGCTAATTCCGTTTATGACCCCGCCCTATATCGGGTCCATGGGCTGGATTCTGTTTATGCAAAAAAACGGATATCTGGAGCAGTTGTTCCCGGACCTGTATTTCTTAACGCCATCCTTCTTTAGCCTTGGTGGCATGGTGATGATCATGAGCCTACATCTATTTCCATTCCTGTACCTGCTGCTGCGCGGGGCGCTGGTGAGGATTGGCGGGAGTCTGGAGGAGGCGGGTGCCGTAATGGGCGGCGGCTTTCTGTACAGATTCCGTCGAATCATTTTACCGCTGCTGCTTTCGGCTTACGGAATGGGCGCGCTGCTCATTTTCGTTAAAACGATTGCCGAGTTTGGCACCCCCGCTACCTTTGGGCGACGTATCGGGTATGAGGTCATGACTTCAGAAATCCACAAATACATTTCTAGCTGGCCCATAGATTTTAGCAAGGCGACGTCGATGGCCTCGGTGCTGTTAACCGCCTGCCTGCTCATGTGGTATGCGCAGTCGGTGATCAACCGGAAGTTTACGTATAGGCTGGTAGGTGGTAAAGGTTCGCGTCCGTCCCGTCTTCGTATATCCGGTTGGACTACGGGGCTGAGTGTTGCATTCATTCTATTGTTGCTCATTGCGTCCATTGGCATTCCTTATTTTTCAATTCTTTCAGCCTCGACGATGAAGCTGAGGGGAATGGGACTTGCCTGGGATAATTTGACGCTCGACTCTTACAAGGAACTGCTGTCTTGGGGATCAGAGAGTATGGAGGCGCTCCTGAACAGCGTATTTCTCTCTTTGGGCGCATCGACGCTTGCTGTGGTGCTGGGCACTTGGTTTGCACTTGTCATTGGCGGCTCACGCACAAGAATCCAACGGACGGTTGATGCATTTAGTTTGCTTCCGAATACGGTGCCGGGAATTGTTATGGTGGTGGGCCTGATTTTGTGGTGGAACTCACCATGGATGCCGATTCCATTGTATAACACATACGGCATGGTCATTCTGACGTATGTTATCTTGTTTGTTCCTTATACTGTGCAGTATGTCAAAAGCGTCTTTACACAGGTGGACGCTGGCCTTTTTCAGGCGGGGCAGGTATTTGGCGGGCGACTGTCTTATATATTCCGCCGGATTGTACTGCCGCTGATTGTACCGGGAATGCTCGCTGGTTGGATGATGACATTTACCATTGCTTCACGCGAATTGGTAGGATCATTACTGATTTTGCCACCATCCGTTCAGACGTCAGCAACCTACATATTTGCACAATTTGAACAGGGACAGGTGTCGCTTGGGATGGCGATGGCTGTCATATCGGTCGGAATGACCACGTTGCTACTGATCTTAATGGAAAGCTTAAACTCGCGAAGAAAGTGGAAATAATCATGACTAAGCTTAGGATTTGGGGAGGGGCGGGCGAACATGGCCGTTCCTGCTATGTTTTTGAAGGAAAACAGCATCGCGTCATGCTGGATTGTGGCGTGAAAAAGGAAGGAACCGGACAATATCCGGTTTTCCCACCGCAGGTGGCGGAGAGACTGACCGCTGTATTGCTGTCTCATGCACATGAGGATCATTCCATGGCACTCCCCCTACTGTACAAGTATGGATACCAGGGGGAGGTCTGGACGACCAAGGCCACTGCTGAGCAGTTAGGCTCCTATTTTCGCTCCTGGCATACTTATGTTGAATCAAGAGGAGCAGAACTACCATACGACGAACAGAACATCCAATCCATTGCTTATCGCTATCTAGAAGATGAGGCGCCAGCAGGAGAATGGCTTGAGGCTTGTCCGAGTATGAGAATCATGTGGGGACGCAGTGGACATTTGGCTGGTGCAGTATGGTATGTGGTAGAAATGGAAGGGAAGCGGTTGTTTTTTTCTGGAGATTACAGCCGCGAATCTGAGCTTCTTGCTGCCGATGCGCCAGACTTGGGTGTTGGGGAGGGGCTGCATGACCTGCCTGAATGGAAGTCAGAGCCCAATCTAGCGGACATATCCATTATGGACAATGCGTATGGCATGGATATAGACCCGCAGCCTGTTAAGCTGGAGCGGCTGAGGGTCGAGATGGAGCGGATATTATGGTCTGGTGGCCATGTGTTGTTGCCGGTGCCTGCCTTTGGCAGAGGACAGGACTTGATTGTATGGGCTAGTGAGCAATTCCCTGAACAGGCAATGATTGTAGAGCACGACATATGGCAGGGATTGAAACAGTTAAACCGCTGGAAAGAATGGCTGCGTCCGGAAGCTCTAGCGCGAATAAAACATGTGCTAAACAGTGACAGGGTCTTCGTGCCTCGTGATGCTGCGGAACGAGTGAGTCTGCTGGAACAGAACCCAACGGCTATTATCATAACAAGAGACGGCATGATGGATTCCCCACAGGCGCGCTGGTACTATCAGTATCTATCGGATAACCGCAACATGGGGGAGGGTAATGATAGCGGAGAAAGAATCAGCAACAGTGTTATATTGACCGGGCATGCTCCACATGGTTCTTTTGGCAAATATCTGTTGGAACGTGTGGATCAAAATAACAGCTGTGTAGCTCGGCATTTGATTTATAAGGTGCATCAGGGATTATCAGATGTGCGGCAAATGCTGAAGGAGCTGCCTAGCAAACAGGTTGTACTCGTTCATGCGCCGAAGCTGCAGACTGACCTGGTACGAGATGAGTTGATAAGAGAAGAAAATAGTGGATGTGAAGGTCCTTCCAGAAAAGTTCACTCTCTGGAGCCAGGCGATACACTAGAGGTTTAGTATCACATCATCATTCACTTTGTGCCCTCCTGCATCAACCGGAAGGCATCGACTTCGCCAAGTTTGGTCGAGATAGAGCTACGTCCAGCGCTTTTGCGCAGGCGTAGTGGTGTGGCGGTACGCTTAAGCAACGCCTTGATTTCTCCAGGCCCCAGTTCCGGCCTCAGTGAAAGGAGAAGTGCGATGCTTCCGGTCACATGGGAAGTAGCCATAGAGGTACCACTCATTTCGTGATGCTTGCCATGGATCCAGGAGGATGTGATCTTTTCGCCAGGTGCGTACACGTCTACAAATTGCCCTCGGTTGCTGAAAGGTGCAATGCGTCTGTATTTGTCAGTAGCCCCCACTGAGATCGTCTGGGAATAGCGGGCGGGGTAGTCAATACTTCGGCGCTTGCCCTCGTTTCCTGAGGACGCTACAACGACGATGCCGTTATGATATGCCTTATTCACCATATCAAGTAATGCCTTGCTGCGCGACTTCATACCAAAGCTCATATTGATGATATCGACACGATTTAATACACACCAGTCGATACCAAGAATGATATCGGAGACGTAGGCGGCTCCATTATGATCAAATGCTTTTACGGGATGAATTAAAGCTCGTGGTGCTACGCCCACCATACCTTCGTCATAGTTGGACGCCGCGATAGTTCCAGCAATATGAGTACCATGGCCATTATCGTCATAGGGTAGCATGGTTCGGTTAAGCAAATTAATACCTCTGGCGAGAGAATGGCGAAGATCAGGATGTTGAAAATCCGCTCCTGTGTCGATCACACCGATTCTGACCCGATTCCCTGTCGAGGAAGGCCAAGCCTTGTATGCACGTACCTGTTTGACTCCCCATGGCATGGAAAGGTTCTTCTCTGCTTTTGGTATATGAGCAGTTTCAGCGTGAACCTTCATGCGGGTATCTTCTTCAACGGTAACACCGTTGTGATATTTGCCCAGCCTGTCTCCCCCTGAAAGCGGAGCGATTAAAGCACGGATTAGTCTGGCCGGTTGTACTTGCCGTAATCCCGCAAGCTCGGGTTTCAGCTTCCTGAGATAGGACAGGCATTCCCGGTATTGGTGAGGCTTATCGAACGTGATAATCTGTTTGTTCCGTCCACTGCCGGACGGCTCCGAAATACCCTCATGCAAACGCTGCAAAAAATCCGGATAGTCCATTTGAGACGGTCCCCCTCCGATGAGCCATGCTGAGGTATAGTATGAGCAAGCGTCAGCTGCGGCATGGGAAACCTGCCCCTTTTTTAAGTAAATAGGCCTGCTTGTCGTGTCAAAGTGGATGTGGACACATACGATACATGGAGGGCATAAGCTCTTGTGCAACAACTTTGGGGGGTTCTCCCGAAGCGGGTACAGTCGAAGACGGGGGGGACCCCGTCTTTTTACGTGTGCCGTCTTGTTTAGGGGGATATTCCTGGAAATTATGACGATACCCATCTTTAACTTGCAATTTGCTTCCAAATAGGTTTTACTTAGTTTTGATAATGGATATGTTAGTATTGCATGTATCGTGTATGCTCTGAAACATGTTCTTGTGAATTACGTGTGAGAGGAAGTGTCCCTAGGTGAGTACCCCACTCAACTTGAAGATTGACCCGGAGAAAGTCCACGAGACTCCAATGGTGGACTTGGCATTTATGGTATTGAAAGCAGCCAATACTCCATATTATTACCGTGACCTGATGAAGGAAGTCGCCAAATTGCGCGGCTTGTCTGACGAAGAAATTAATGACGTTATTGCTCAGCTATATACTGAAATCAACATTGACGGGCGTTTTGCCTGTGTCGGTACGAATCTGTGGGGCTTGAAACGTTGGTATCCGGTAGATAAATCCGAAGATGCCCTGACAGGCGCCAAGCGTCCTCGTATTATTAACGACGAAGACGATGACGACGAAGATGACTATCATGAAGAAGAAACATACAACTCTGATGACGACTTCGATGCAGATAGCGAAGACGAGGACGGCGAAGACGAGCTGTTCGACGGAGAAGATGATGATGATAGTGATGAAGACGTGGTTATAGACGACGAGGACCTCAGTGATGAGGAAGATTCAGAAGATGAAAATGACGATGAGTCGACGGAAGACGACGATTCACTTCGTTAGGAACAGGCTGCAAGGGGAGATGCGTTCTCCCCTTTTTCATGACCGTTTTATTGAAAACCTCTTCTGATTTAAAGCTTTCAGGTGGATTCTCTCCAATCTGGTTCAATGGACAAATTAACACATATAACTTCCTTGACAGCGGATTGGACACGGGGTAAACTATTGCTTGGGCTTATGATTGATTCACTTATATGTTTGCTTTTTTTATAAAAGTGCCCCGTACTACGGGAGTGCTTTTTTGTTTTTTATAGGGGTGTTTTCACTCATGAAAGAAGGCTAAGGGCGGCGGACATGGAAAATGATTCCGCTGCCTTCTTCATGGATGATAATCCGTGCAAACGGGTTACGATAACATCATAATGTCGCCTGAATTTTGCATCTTATCTAGGAGGGTTTTGAACAGTGACAAAGTATATTTTTGTGACAGGCGGGGTTGTGTCTTCCTTGGGCAAAGGGATTACGGCAGCTTCACTGGGGAGGCTTTTGAAGAACAGGGGACTGAAGGTAACGATTCAAAAATTTGACCCTTACCTGAATGTCGATCCGGGTACGATGAGTCCTTACCAGCACGGTGAAGTGTTTGTAACGGATGATGGTGCGGAAACGGACCTTGACTTGGGACACTATGAGCGCTTTATTGATATTAATCTGTCCAAGAACAGCAATGTCACAACAGGCAAGGTATATTCCAGCGTAATCAGCAAAGAGCGTCGCGGAGAATATTTGGGCGGTACGGTGCAGGTTATCCCTCATATTACGAACGAAATCAAGGAGCGCGTGTACCGTGCAGGCCGTGAAGCGGGTTCGGACGTAATTATTACAGAAATCGGCGGTACTGTGGGCGATATTGAGAGCTTGCCATTTTTGGAAGCTATTCGTCAGCTCAAAAGCGAAGTTGGGCGCGAAAATGTGATGTATATTCACGTAACGCTCATTCCTTATATTAAAGCTGCTGGTGAGGTTAAAACCAAGCCAACCCAGCACAGTGTAAAAGAACTGCGCAGCATCGGCATCCAACCGAATGTCATTGTTTGCCGTACAGAGCATGAACTGTCCTCCGATATGAAGGCTAAAATTGCATTGTTCTGCGATATTGATGCGAATGCAGTGGTAGAATGCCGCGATGCTTCAACCCTCTACGAGGTTCCGTTGAACCTACGTGAAGAAGGCTTGGACGAAATCGTAGTTAACCATCTCAAGCTGACAACACCTGCACCAGATATGACCGAATGGGAAGGGTTAGTTGATCGAATCAGCAAGCTGGATAAAACGGTTGAAATTGCTATTGTTGGTAAATATGTTGCATTACATGATGCTTATTTAAGTGTGGTTGAATCACTTTCGCACGCTGGATTTGATGCGAATGCAGACGTAAAAATCCGTTGGGTGAACGCTGAAGAAGTGACGGACGAGAACGTAGCTGACATGCTGGGCGGCATTGGCGGCATTCTCGTACCAGGTGGCTTCGGCGATCGCGGAATTGAAGGCAAAATTAGTACTATCCGTTATGCACGGGAGCAAAAAATTCCGTTCTTCGGTATTTGTCTGGGTATGCAGGTATCTGTCATTGAGGTTGCACGTTCCCTGGCTGGTCTCGAAGGAGCCAACAGCTCGGAAATTAATCCGGCAACGGATTATCCTGTCATTGACTTGCTTCCCGACCAAAAAGACATCGAAGATCTGGGCGGTACGATGCGTCTTGGCTTGTATCCATGCAAACTGGTGGAAGGTTCCCTGGCTTCGGCTTGCTACAACGACGAGCTGGTGTACGAAAGACACCGTCATCGGTACGAATTCAATAACGAATATCGTGAAGTTATTGAAAAAGCGGGTCTTCGCATTTCCGGTACTTCACCGGATGGACGCTTGGTGGAAATCGTGGAGCTCCCTGAGCATCCGTGGTTCCTGGCGGTACAATTCCACCCGGAATTTACTTCCCGTCCGAATCGTCCGCAGCCTTTGTTCCGTGAATTTGTAAAGGCAGCATTGCAGCTTCAAGGTTAATGCTACGGCTTGAAAGACCTCCTACGGGAGGTCTTTTTTTATCCCATGCTTCCTGATTATGAAAGAATATTCCACAATTATGTATTAGAGAAGGATTTTCTTTTTGCAGGAGCGAATATAGTTTTAGGTATGGGACGGATATTGTACGTCATCGGACGCTGTTATGGCAATAGCTGCATGATCCTCGTTTTAAGATCTTAGGAGGTTAAAACATTGGAAAAGAAGAAAGTATTAATCGTCGATGACCAGAATGGAATACGGATTTTACTGATGGAAGTGTTCGGAAGTGAGGGTTATGAGACCTTTCAGGCGGCGAACGGGAAAATTGCACTTGAAATTGTTGAGAAGGAACCACCTGATCTGGTTCTGCTCGATATGAAAATTCCAGGTATGGACGGACTCGAAATTCTGAAACATCTAAAAACCATGAATCCCGATATCAAGGTTATTATGATGACAGCATATGGAGAACTGGACATGATTAAAGAGGCGACGGAGCTAGGTGCGCTAATGCATTTTACCAAGCCCTTTGATATTGACGAAATGCGGATTGCTGTGAACAAACAACTCAGAGGTGACTAGGTGAGTCACGGTGGTTGAGAACTCTGTTAACACAGCAGGGTTTTTTGTTTGTGATTATGGGAAATACTGAAAGTAAATCCTCTCCTTATACAATTCTATCGAAAAACGGCGTCCTGAGCGTGATTTTTGTATGTGTTGATATGCAAAAGCTTGTTTAGTATTTAACATGGGTTGTGGTATAATAAGCCCGTATGTGATGTCGGCTAAAAATATAGACAAACCCAAACACCTTTAGGAGGACTGTAACCATGCCATTGGTATCTATGAAAGACATGTTGAACAAAGCACTCGAAGGAAAATACGCAGTAGGTCAATACAACATTAATAACCTGGAGTGGACTCAAGCTATTTTGGGCGCTGCTGAAGAAGAAAAATCCCCAGTAATCTTGGGTGTTTCTGAAGGCGCAGCACGTCACATGGGCGGATTCTACACTGTAGTTAAAATGGTAGAAGGTCTTATTCATGACATGAAAATCACCGTTCCGGTTGCGATCCATTTGGACCACGGTTCCAGCTTTGAAAAATGTAAAGAAGCTATCGACGCTGGGTTCACATCCGTTATGATTGACGATTCCCACAGCCCAATCGACACAAACATTGCTACAACGAAAAAAGTGGTTGAATATGCTCATTCCAAAGGCGTTTCTGTTGAAGCTGAAGTTGGAATGGTTGGCGGTCAAGAGGATGATGTTGTCGGCGACGTAATGTACGCTAAGTTGGACGACTGTCTGCGTATCGTTAACGAAACAGGTATCGATACACTGGCACCTGCACTGGGTTCCGTACACGGACCATACAAAGGCGAGCCAAACCTCGGATTCAAAGAAATGGAAGAGATCTGCAATGCAATCAAACTTCCACTCGTTCTGCACGGTGGTACTGGCATCCCAACACATGACATTAAAAAAGCAATCTCCTTGGGAACTTCCAAAATCAATGTAAACACTGAGAACCAAATCGTATTTGCGAAAGTGGTTCGTGAAGTGCTTGCTGAGAAACCGGATGCTTATGACCCACGTACATTCATCGCTCCAGGTCGTGAAGCGATTAAACAAACCGTTATCGGTAAAATTCGTGAGTTCGGTTCCAACAACAAAGCGTAATAATAAGTTAAACTGGTCGTGCGTCTGCACAGGCTAGATGTATTTCTTAGTTGTAGCTGTAGTTCTGCTGCACAAAATACTTAAATCTGTACAGTTGAATAGTTTGGTATGGAAAGCACACCGCTTAGCCGGTGTCTTTCCATTTTCACCACTAAAAAAGTTAAAAATTTTGATTTGAGATTATTGTTTGACCGACTGCAAAACACGTAGGGGGACCCTCAAGCTTATGGAAAAATTGATGATCACCGGTGGACGGCCGCTTCAGGGTACAGTTTCCATCAGCGGTGCCAAAAACAGTGCCATCGCCTTGATTCCCGCAGCCATTCTGGCAGAGTCGGAAGTCATTTTGGACAATTTGCCACTGTTAAGTGATGTGGCGGTGTATTCCGAGATACTGGAGGAACTTGGTGCAACGGTTGCCTGGGAAGGTAGCCAGATGAAAATAGATCCATCCTCTATTAAATCCATTCCTATGCCGAATGGGCCTGTTAAGAAATTACGAGCCTCTTATTATATGATGGGAGCCATGCTGGGCAGATTCAAGGAAGCGATCATCGGTTTGCCAGGAGGGTGCAATTTCGAACCCCGGCCCATTGATCAGCATATCAAAGGTTTTGAAGCGCTGGGTGCCACGGTTACGAACGAGCACGGCGCTATTCATTTGCACGCCAAAGAACTGCGCGGAACCAAGATTTACTTGGATGTTAGCAGCGTAGGCGCTACCATTAATATTATGCTGGCGGCAGCACGTGCCAAAGGCGCCACAATTATCGAAAATGCGGCTAAAGAGCCTGAGATTATAGATGTAGCAACCCTTTTAAACTCTATGGGGGCCATTATTAAAGGCGCCGGTACGGAGACGATTCGAATTGAAGGTGTGTCGGAGCTACATGGCTGCCGTCATTCCATCATACCTGACCGTATACAAGCGGGCACATACATGATTGCTGCTGCGGCAACCCGTGGAAATGTATTGATTGACAACGTAATCCCCAAACATATGGAGGCTCTCACTGCAAAAATGCAGGAAATGGGCATCGGTATCGAGGAATATGATGAAAGTATTCGCGTACTGGGTGCACCTTCTTATGAACATGTCGACGTTAAAGCCTTGATATACCCTGGATTTGCCACAGATTTACAATCTCCCATGACCAGCTTGCTTACCCAAGCGCAGGGTGTCAGTGTATTGAGCGATTTTGTGTACAGCAGTCGTTTTAAGCACGTCCCTGAGCTGGTGCGTATGGGGGCTAAAATTCGCGTAGAAGGTCGGTCTGCCATTATAGAGGGTGGTCGATTGAATGCAGCTAAAGTAAAAGCGGCAGATCTGCGCGCCGGAGCGGCCCTTGTCATTGCTGGACTTACAGTAAGCGAAGGCGTAACCGAGGTGACGGGTGTCGAGTACATTGACCGTGGTTATGATCACCTTGTCTCTAACCTGCGTCTTTTGGGCGCGGATGTATGGCGGCAGACTGAATAATTAAGCCGTGCAATTTTTTCGAACTCCCGGAACGAAAGCGATAGAACGGGCAACACCTGTGCAGCCGCTGCTTGATAAAAGATTGTGGTTCATACCTAACAATCAATTATCGGAAAACCGGAATAATTCGGTATAATCCAGGCAGATGGCTGCATAACTTTATTTGTTTTGGTTAAAATTATGTTAATGGTGTTTATGATATCATTGTCTATCATTTAGATGTATGAATGGACTTAATAATTGAATAGGTGGTTATTATATGGATCTGCAAATTTCCGATCTGGAAGAAATGAAGCTGACCGACCTGTACAAGCTGGCCAAGCAATACCAGATCCCGTACTACGGAACGCTCAAGAAGAAAGAACTAATTTTCGCTATCCTGCGTGCACAAGCTGAGAAGAGCGGATTGATGTTTATGCAAGGGGTTCTGGAAATCCTTCCTGAAGGTTACGGCTTTCTGAGGCCGATCAATTATCTCCCGAGTACCGAAGATATTTACATCTCTGCTTCACAAATCCGCAAGTTTGACTTGAGAACAGGCGATCTTGTTTCCGGTAAGTGCCGAACGCCAAAAGAGAATGAACGATATTTTGGATTGCTTCAAGTTAACGCCGTCAATGGAAGAAGTCCTGAGCAAGCTGCTGAGCGGCTACACTTTCCTGCACTGACTCCACTGTATCCGCAAACCAAATTAGTCCTTGAAACTTCCCCCAACCATTTGTCTACGAGAATTATGGATGTACTGGCCCCTGTCGGACTTGGACAGCGCGGACTCATTGTAGCACCTCCCAAAGCTGGGAAGACGCTTCTCCTCAAAGAAATTGCCAATAGCATTTCTACCAACAATCCCGAGATCGAGCTTTTTGTCTTGTTGATTGATGAACGCCCTGAAGAAGTGACCGATATGCAGCGTTCTGTTAAAGGTGAAGTTGTGGCCTCTACATTTGACGAACTTCCTGAAAATCACATCAAAGTGGCAGAACTCGTGTTGGAGCGTGCGCTACGTCTCGTAGAACATAAAAAGGATGTTGTCATCCTGTTGGATAGCATCACGCGTTTGGCTCGTGCGTACAATCTCGTTATTCCTCCTTCTGGTCGTACTTTGAGTGGGGGTATTGATCCGGCGGCATTTCACCGTCCAAAACGCTTTTTTGGTGCGGCTCGGAATGTGGAGGAAGGCGGTAGCTTGACGATTCTTGCTACAGCTCTGATTGATACAGGATCACGCATGGACGATATCATTTATGAAGAGTTTAAAGGTACAGGCAACATGGAGTTGCATTTGGACCGCAAGCTGGCAGAACGTCGTATCTTCCCTGCGATTGATATTCGTCGTTCCGGCACACGCCGTGAGGAAGTGTTGTTGAACAAGGAAGAATTGGATACGATCTGGGCCATTCGTAAAAATATGACGGAAAGCCATGATTTTGTGGAAGGCTTCCTCAAAAAGCTGCGTAATAGCAAGACTAATGCTGAATTTCTGGCTTCGTTTGATTTGGCGGCACCTTCTTCCGGTGGCTCGCAAAGCAGTTCTGGTGGGCAACAACGGAGAACTACGCGTTCTACCACAGCCTCAGTCCCGGCCTCAACCAACTAAAACCCATTCATGTATTTTATCTGTTCCGTAAGTACACAGTCGTTATCATTCATTTTGTTAATGGCGTAGGCTTAACGGAGCGAAAGGAGCTCCAAAATGTATTTGGTGTATGCCGACGAAAAAGGCAATGTATATGATCATGCTTCTTTGTATGGGCTTGCACGTAGTGCAGACATGATTGTTGAAATCATGGAGGATGAGCTTATTCCGTTACCGGAAGGAGCTACATTGGTAAGCCTGCCCAGCACTCGCCCGGTCGGTATGAACCCTGAAACAGGGGAAATGGTTTCTCTTCCCGGAGATATGCAAGCAGTAGGGGCTTTATTGCCGCAAGGTTTTACACGCTTGTGCCTGCCGGGATATGTGAAGACCGATAAGGAGTACAAGCTTCCCTTGTTCGGTTATTCGGCCGTAGTCTGGAAAGACGGAGCATTTTATGTAACGGCTGAGCAGAGTGACAGTCCGTCCAAGTGGAATCCGGAAAACTGTGACCGCCATCAAGTTAAATTGGGTGTTCAGCGGATGACGGAGCAATATCCCGAAAATCGGCTGTACCAACATTTGTCTAACTGTGCGCTTGGCTACGAATGCCTTACTTCCTCGAACACATTCCTGAATCGCTGGGAGGGGGGAGTTCCGGTATCTTATTCTTGTAATGCGGGTTGCTTTGGGTGTATATCTGAACAGCCAGATGACAGTGGCTTCGTATCTCCGCAGACAAGAATGAACTTCCGTCCTCGCGTCGAAGAAATTGTAGAAGTTATGCTGGAACATTTGAAGACACCGGAATCCATCATTAGTTTTGGTCAAGGTTGCGAAGGTGAGCCTTCCACACAAGCCAAATTGATTATTGATTCGATCAAAGAGGTGCGTTCCATTACGGATATGGGATACATCAATATCAATACGAATGCGGGATTGAGCGATCATATCCGGGGAATCGTGGATGCGGGTCTTGATCTGATGCGCGTTAGTACCATTAGTGCACTGGACGATCATTACAATGCGTATTACAAGCCGCGCGGTTACACGTTGGCTAATGTGGAAAAATCACTTCGTTATGCTTCTGAGCAGGGTGTATATACGTCGATTAATTATTTGATTTTTCCGGGTGTAACTGACCGAGAAGAAGAAATTGAGGCAATGATTGAATTTGCCAAACGAACTAAGCTCAGGCTGATTCAAATGCGTAATTTGAACATCGATCCTGAAAGCTATCTGGAATTGATTCCACCTGCACAAGGTGAGATCCTTGGCATGAAGCAAATGCTTGAGATTTATCGTGAGGAACTGCCGGATGTAGTCATCGGTTCATACACTCATGTACCGCCGCAAGGGCAGGCACGTCCTAAATTTGCCAAGGCCTAAAACGGTCACACAGCAATTGAAATACACCTGTTTTGCGCTGTTTCTGAATGCAGAAAAGAGTTGTTGAAACGCTCATATTCAAGTGCTATAATGTGAACATGTGTTCATACAACTCTGGACTGATAGGACGTTCAGGGCGGAAAGAGGTGAAAGTTCAATGCAACAAGCTATTCAACCAACATTTAACGTAACTACTGTCACTTGTGCTTGCGGAAATTCGTTTGAAACTGGTTCTGTGAAAGGATCTCTGCGTGTGGAGATTTGCTCCGCCTGCCACCCGTTCTTCACAGGCAAGCAGAAATTTATTGATGCTGGTGGACGCGTGGATCGTTTCAAAAAGAAATACGGTATCTAATGGATTACCGCAAGTTATAAAGTTATTAGAGCCTTCTGCGACTGCAGAGGGCTCTTTTTGTAATAATGTGTATTTGCTTTTTATGCGGCCTTAAGATATACTTATTTTCACCGTGCTAGATGGGGAGGTAGCGGTGCCCTGTAACTCGCAATCCGCTATAGCGAGGTTGAATTCCTGTTAGAGGTGTTGTTGATGTGAGGCTGGTCCCTGCGCACAATGTTGACGGCTGGGTCCTCCGCAATGAGTACTTGTGAACCTGGTCAGGTCCGGAAGGAAGCAGCCATAAGCAGGCCCACTCTTGTGCCGGAGGGTTGCCTAGCCCGAGTTGCTGTTCAGGATTGCCGCTCGGATCACAACGATCAATAACAGGTGCACGGTATATATTGGTAATTAGAACATCTTGGCAATCATTGCGAAGATGTTTTTTTGTGTTTTATAAATTGGAAGGTGTCTGGTTTAGATTCGGACGGGAGTATAGTATAATGAAGTGACCATGAATGGTCATGAAAGTGAATGGGAAAGAGGGTAACGCGCATTGGAACATATAGCGTTGTACCGTGCTTGGCGGCCGCAGGCTTTCAAGGACATGGTAGGACAACAGCATATTATCCAGACATTGCAGAATGCCATCCGCGAAAATCGCACGTCCCATGCCTACCTGTTCAGCGGTCCACGAGGAACAGGTAAGACGAGTGCGGCCAAAATTTTGGCCAAGGCAATCAACTGTGAGCATGGACCTGCGCCGGAACCTTGCAACGAATGCGAAGCCTGTAAACGGATCACGGCCGGAGCGGTCATGGATGTACAGGAGATTGATGCAGCCTCCAACCGGGGCGTTGAAGAGATTCGTGATTTGCGCGATAAAGTCAAATATGCGCCCACAGAAGTGCGGCACAAGGTTTATATCATTGATGAAGTGCACATGCTGACGACGGAAGCGTTCAATGCGCTGCTCAAGACGCTGGAAGAGCCGCCGCCACACGTGATGTTCATATTGGCTACGACTGAACCACATCGGATTCCGGCTACCATTATTTCGCGTTGCCAGCGGTTTGACTTCCGTCGTGTATCGCTGGAAGAACAGACAGAGCGGCTTGACCTGATATGTCAACAGGAGAACATACAGGCTGATTCGGATGCACTGCAGTACATTGCCCGTCTTTCAGATGGCGGGATGCGAGATGCGGTTAGCGTTTTGGATCAGATATCCTCGTTTACAGATGGTCGGGTTACTTATCAGCAGGTGCTGGACATGACGGGAGGTATTGCGTCCGAGCAATTCGGTAAGCTTGCCTTAGCATTGCTGAAAGAAGATGTGGGCACGGTGCTCCAAATGATCGAGAGCTTTATGCAGGAAGGTAAAAGTGCAGATAAGTGCATGGAGAATCTTCTGTACTATTTCCGAGATCTGCTAATGATCAAGATGGTGCCTCAGGCGACCAAAATGACGGAGCGAGTGCTGGATCCAGAGCGATTTAAGGAAGTGGCAGATGCTTTTACCAAGGAGCAACTCTTTGCAATGATTGACACCCTTAATCGTTACCAGAGCGAGATGAAATATGCCGTACAGCCCCAAACCTTGTTTGAGGTAGCTCTATTGAAGCTATGTAGTATTCCGGGGGAAGCAGGTGCTGTTGCTCAGCCGACCGCACAACGCTCTGACGCTGCAGCTGACCAGGAAGATGTCGTAATGTTGAAGCGCCAGCTTGCTGAACTGGAAAAGAAACTGGAACGCGCGCTGCAAGGTGGATTGGCCGTGGGAGGGGGGCAGGAGGCATCGTCGGGTGGCCGTCAGGCTTCCGGGGGGCGTGCCCCTGCTCCGCGGATTTCAGCACCAGCCAAACTCCCTTCCCAGTTGGATCGCTATATCGCTGAGAAGTCGAGCGAAGCATTCGCGGCAGCGGGGCGTAAGTGGAGTCAGATTTTGCAAGGGGTAAAAGAGGCGAAAGTTACGGTTCATGCCTGGTTTATGGACGGTGAGCCAGTTTCTGTGTTAGAGGACAGTGTACTGGTCGCATTTAAGAACAATATTCATCGTGAAACTACCGAAAAGCCTGCCAATAAGCAGGTCATCGAGAAGGTATTGCATGAGCAGTTGGGTCATCCTTATCGTTTAGTAACGATGATGCAAAAGGATTGGAATGCTGCGATTGAAGGAGTTTCCGACCAGCCTGCCGAAGAATTGCAACTAGAGCCGGAGCATGATGCGCCGGGAAAGTCCAAGGAGCCCTGGATTGATGAAGCTATTCAACTTTTTGGGGAAGATTTGGTAGTTATTAAAGATTAAAGCAAGTGTCTAGATGTATACTTCATTAAAGGAGATGATTGAAATGAACAATATGAACCAAATGATGAAGCAAGTGAAAAAAATGCAGGAACAAATGCTGAAAGCCCAGGAGGAACTTGGCGGAAAAGTAATCGAAGGAACTTCTGGCGGCGGTGTTGTGACGGTGGAGGTAAATGGACATAAAAAAGTGTTGTCCATCACGATCAAACCGGAAGCTGTAGATCCTGATGATGTAGAAATGTTGCAAGATCTTGTGCTGACTGCAGTCAATGATGCTTTGTCCAAAGCAGATGAACTGGCTAATGATGATATGGGTAAATTTACAGGCGGCATGAAAATTCCGGGCTTGTTCTAGTCTGCTGCATAAAGGAGAAACACGCTATTGTATTATCCGGAGCCGATTGCAAAGCTAATTGACGCTTTTACGCGCCTGCCGGGAGTAGGGCCAAAGACGGCTGCCCGGTTGGCTTTTCACGTACTGAAAATGAAGGAAGATGATGTGATTGACTTTGCCAAAGCGCTGGTCAATGTGAAACGTAACCTTCACTTCTGTTCAGTCTGCGGCAACATTACGGACACAGACCCATGTCGGATCTGTCAGGATAAGACAAGGGATACTTCCGTCATTTGTGTTGTTCAGGATTCCAAGGATTTGGTGGCTATGGAGCGTACCAAAGAGTTTAATGGTTTTTACCATGTGCTTCACGGGGCGATATCTCCTATGGAGGGAATTGGTCCTGAGGATATCAAACTCAAGGAATTGCTGAATAGACTCAGTGATGAACGCGTCAAGGAGCTGATTTTAGCTACGAACCCGAACATTGAAGGAGAGGCCACGGCCATGTACATTTCTCGGTTAGTGCGTCCTTTTGAAATCAAGGTTACTCGTATTGCTCACGGATTGCCAGTGGGTGGAGATTTGGAGTATGCCGACGAGGTTACCTTGTCCAAAGCGTTGGAAGGCCGTAGAGAGCTCAATTAATAGGTGTATTTATACGTTATAAATAGGGAGTCTGAAATGTCCTTTGGCATTCTCGACTCACTTGGGGGAGCCGCTACGGCTCCTTTTTTATTTTGGCGATAGATGGCAGTATAGATCCGTTCCTAGTTCTAAGTTTGTCCTTTGTTCAATAAGTATGAATAAGGTAGTCTTGCAGACTGTGCACATAATTCAGCTTGTAAGGAGGATGAACGGATGTGGGAACGGATGAAACAAAATTTCCGTCGTCAGGAGAATGGCAAATCAGAAGCGGAGTATCGGCAGGAACTGTTTGCCCAGATTCGGGCTTCGCATGCGGAATGGTTAAGAGCGCATCGTTTATTTCATGAAGCTACGGGTAAAGATGAGATCGACTACGCTATATTTGTTCTAGAAGCTGCAGAACGTAAATATCAGATACATTTAAAAAGTGCGAAGCAGCAAGGCCTACATCGTTTCCATCTGCCCGCGGATGAACCTGGATATGTCAATGATACGGATCGTGTTCACAAACGGAGAGCTGAATGAAAGGGGCAGTCTGGCTTGTTTTAATTGCCTGTGTCGGGATGTTACTATTTCTAATCATAAAAAAACGTTTGGGTATCGGCTGGCTTGTAGTATTCGGGGCACATATGGGCCTGGCAGCCATCGCATTGTATGTTATCAATTATTCAGGGTGGATTACGCAGGTGTACATTCCGATTAATCCAGTGACAATGGGGGCGGTAACGATATTAGGTTTGCCTGGAATTGTTCTTTTACTGGGATTGAAAATAATATTATTCGGACAGGCCATATGAAAACTTAAATGTTATTGTTTCTAATTTTAATATATAGTTGACGGCGAATTCAAAAATGTGATACATTAGTTCTCGGCTCTTAAAGGCCGGGGATTTTTTGTGAGAACAACTTTTAAATGAAATTAAAATTAATTTTCAAAAAAAGTGTTGACTTAAATCTCGAATGTGTGTTATATTAATCAAGTCGCCGCTGAGATGCGGTGGTAAAACAAAGTAAGACATAATGTAGGTTTGATCTTTGAAAACTGAACAACGAGTGAGTAAAACGATTTTGTTCGCAAAATCAAACAAGAGATATTTTTATCTCGTCAGTTTCAAAATGAGCTTATCGCTCTTTCTATAAACCAGCTTCGGTTGGTCTTTAATGGAGAGTTTGATCCTGGCTCAGGACGAACGCTGGCGGCGTGCCTAATACATGCAAGTCGAGCGGGGTTATGTAGAAGCTTGCTTCTAAATAACCTAGCGGCGGACGGGTGAGTAACACGTAGGCAACCTGCCCACAAGACAGGGATAACTACCGGAAACGGTAGCTAATACCCGATACATCCTTTTCCTGCATGGGAGAGGGAGGAAAGACGGAGCAATCTGTCACTTGTGGATGGGCCTGCGGCGCATTAGCTAGTTGGTGGGGTAAAGGCCTACCAAGGCGACGATGCGTAGCCGACCTGAGAGGGTGATCGGCCACACTGGGACTGAGACACGGCCCAGACTCCTACGGGAGGCAGCAGTAGGGAATCTTCCGCAATGGGCGAAAGCCTGACGGAGCAACGCCGCGTGAGTGATGAAGGTTTTCGGATCGTAAAGCTCTGTTGCCAGGGAAGAACGTCTTGTAGAGTAACTGCTACAAGAGTGACGGTACCTGAGAAGAAAGCCCCGGCTAACTACGTGCCAGCAGCCGCGGTAATACGTAGGGGGCAAGCGTTGTCCGGAATTATTGGGCGTAAAGCGCGCGCAGGCGGCTCTTTAAGTCTGGTGTTTAATCCCGAGGCTCAACTTCGGGTCGCACTGGAAACTGGGGAGCTTGAGTGCAGAAGAGGAGAGTGGAATTCCACGTGTAGCGGTGAAATGCGTAGAGATGTGGAGGAACACCAGTGGCGAAGGCGACTCTCTGGGCTGTAACTGACGCTGAGGCGCGAAAGCGTGGGGAGCAAACAGGATTAGATACCCTGGTAGTCCACGCCGTAAACGATGAATGCTAGGTGTTAGGGGTTTCGATACCCTTGGTGCCGAAGTTAACACATTAAGCATTCCGCCTGGGGAGTACGGTCGCAAGACTGAAACTCAAAGGAATTGACGGGGACCCGCACAAGCAGTGGAGTATGTGGTTTAATTCGAAGCAACGCGAAGAACCTTACCAGGTCTTGACATCCCTCTGACCGCTGTAGAGATATGGCTTTCCTTCGGGACAGAGGAGACAGGTGGTGCATGGTTGTCGTCAGCTCGTGTCGTGAGATGTTGGGTTAAGTCCCGCAACGAGCGCAACCCTTATGCTTAGTTGCCAGCAGGTCAAGCTGGGCACTCTAAGCAGACTGCCGGTGACAAACCGGAGGAAGGTGGGGATGACGTCAAATCATCATGCCCCTTATGACCTGGGCTACACACGTACTACAATGGCCGGTACAACGGGAAGCGAAGCCGCGAGGTGGAGCCAATCCTAGAAAAGCTGGTCTCAGTTCGGATTGTAGGCTGCAACTCGCCTACATGAAGTCGGAATTGCTAGTAATCGCGGATCAGCATGCCGCGGTGAATACGTTCCCGGGTCTTGTACACACCGCCCGTCACACCACGAGAGTTTACAACACCCGAAGTCGGTGGGGTAACCCGCAAGGGAGCCAGCCGCCGAAGGTGGGGTAGATGATTGGGGTGAAGTCGTAACAAGGTAGCCGTATCGGAAGGTGCGGCTGGATCACCTCCTTTCTATGGAGAATCGTTTCCTGCAACGGAAACATTCAAATCAGCAGGTATAACGTACCTGCGACCGGATATTCAATTCGGTTCATCACGTTCGTGTGAATGAAATGAATATCCTTAAATTACTCACTCGTTGCTCAGTTTTGAGAGTTCAAACTCTCGAACGTTTGGTGGCGATAGCGGAGGGGTTCCACACGTACCCATCCCGAACACGACCGTTAAGCCCTCCAGCGCCGATGGTACTTGGACCGCAGGGTCCTGGGAGAGTAGGACGTCGCCAAGCGCAACCACTAAAGAAGAACTTCTTTGGTGGTTTATTATGGGCCCTTAGCTCAGCTGGTTAGAGCGCACCCCTGATAAGGGTGAGGTCGGTGGTTCGAGTCCACTAGGGCCCACCATATAACTTTATATTTCCTTTTGGGGCCATAGCTCAGCTGGGAGAGCGCCTGCCTTGCAAGCAGGAGGTCAGCGGTTCGATCCCGCTTGGCTCCACCAAAAAACTGCATGAATATCATCCGCTCGAATGAGATGGAGCGATGTTCACACAGGCTACAGTTTCGATGAAACTGTATTGCACCTTGAAAACTGGATACCGAAACGAAATTGCGTTTTAGAATATTCCTTTAAGCTGATCTTGTGTAAACAAGTGAAATAAAGGTAGCAGATAAGGAAAGATCTTTTGCCTTTGGCAAAAATCATTCTTTATCGAACATCGACATTTTCTTTTATCAAAGAAAAGTCTAGGTTAAGCTACAAAGAGCACACGGAGGATGCCTAGGCGCCAGGAGCCGACGAAGGACGTGGCGAACAACGATAAGGCCTCGGGGAGCTGTAAGCAAGCTTTGATCCGGGGATGTCCGAATGGGGAAACCCGGCTGTCTTCATCGACAGTCACTTTCTGCTGAATACATAGGCAGAATAGAGGCAGACCAGGGGAACTGAAACATCTAAGTACCCTGAGGAAGAGAAAACAATAGTGATTCCGTCAGTAGCGGCGAGCGAACGCGGATTAGCCCAAACCAAGGAGCTTGCTCCTTGGGGTTGTGGGACGTCTCACATGGAGTTACAAAGGAACCGGTTAGATGAAGAGGTCTGGAAAGGCCCGCCAGAGAAGGTAAAAGCCCTGTAGTTCAAAACTTGTTCTCTCCGAGACGGATCCCGAGTAGTGCGGGGCACGTGAAACCCCGTATGAATCCGGCAGGACCATCTGCCAAGGCTAAATACTCCCTGGCGACCGATAGTGAAGCAGTACCGTGAGGGAAAGGTGAAAAGCACCCCGGAAGGGGAGTGAAATAGATCCTGAAACCGTGTGCTTACAAGAAGTCAGAGCCCTATGATATTTTCCTTTGGAAAAATCACGGGTGATGGCGTGCCTTTTGTAGAATGAACCGGCGAGTTACGTTCCCGTGCAAGGTTAAGGTGAAGAGCTGAAGCCGCAGCGAAAGCGAGTCTGAATAGGGCGAATGAGTACGTGGACGTAGACCCGAAACCGGGTGATCTACCCCTGTCCAGGGTGAAGGTGCGGTAACACGCACTGGAGGCCCGAACCCACGCATGTTGAAAAATGCGGGGATGAGGTGGGGGTAGCGGAGAAATTCCAATCGAACCCGGAGATAGCTGGTTCTCCCCGAAATAGCTTTAGGGCTAGCCTCGGAAAGAAGAATCGTGGAGGTAGAGCACTGATTGGGTGCGGGGCCCGCAAGGGTTACCAAGCTCAGTCAAACTCCGAATGCCATAGATTTAGTTCCGGGAGTCAGACAGTGAGTGCTAAGATCCATTGTCGAAAGGGAAACAGCCCAGACCATCAGCTAAGGTCCCCAAGTGTGTGTTAAGTGGGAAAGGATGTGGAGTTGCACAGACAACCAGGATGTTGGCTTAGAAGCAGCCACCATTGAAAGAGTGCGTAATAGCTCACTGGTCGAGTGACTCTGCGCCGAAAATGTAACGGGGCTAAACACACCACCGAAGCTATGGCTTGATGCTTGCATCAGGGGTAGGGGAGCGTTGAATGCGGGTTGAAGGTGTACCGTAAGGAGCGCTGGACTGCATTCAAGTGAGAATGCCGGTATGAGTAACGAAAAGATCTGTGAGAATCAGATCCGCCGAAAGCCTAAGGGTTCCTGAGGAAGGTTCGTCCGCTCAGGGTAAGTCGGGACCTAAGGCGAGGCCGATAGGCGTAGTCGAAGGACAACAGGTCGAAATTCCTGTACCACCGTAATCCGTTATGAGCAATGGGGTGACGCAGTAGGGTAGTGACGCGGACTGATGGATGTCCGTCTAAGCAGTGAGGCTGATGTGTAGGCAAATCCGCACATCATTAAGGCTGGGCTGTGATGGGGAGCGAAAATTGTAGTAGCGAAGGTCATGATCTCAGACTGCCAAGAAAAGCCTCTAGCCAGGAGAAGGTGCCCGTACCGCAAACCGACACAGGTAGGCGAGAAGAGAATTCTAAGGCGCGCGGAAGAACTCTCGTTAAGGAACTCGGCAAAATGACCCCGTAACTTCGGGAGAAGGGGTGCCTCGGTAGGGTGAATAGCCCGAGGGGGCCGCAGTGAAAAGGCCCAAGCGACTGTTTAGCAAAAACACAGGTCTGTGCGAAGCCGCAAGGCGAAGTATACGGGCTGACGCCTGCCCGGTGCTGGAAGGTTAAGGGGAGTGGTAAGCTCGCAAGAGCGAAGCTATGAACCGAAGCCCCAGTAAACGGCGGCCGTAACTATAACGGTCCTAAGGTAGCGAAATTCCTTGTCAGGTAAATTCTGACCCGCACGAATGGCGTAACGACTTGGGCGCTGTCTCAACGAGAGATCCGGTGAAATTTTAATACCTGTGAAGATGCAGGTTACCCGCGACAAGACGGAAAGACCCCATGGAGCTTTACTGCAGCTTGATATTGAATTTGGGTACGATCTGTACAGGATAGGTGGGAGCCGTCGAACTTTGAGCGCCAGCTTGAAGGGAGGCATCCTTGGGATACCACCCTGATCGTATCTAGGTTCTAACTTGGTACCGTAATCCGGTGCGAGGACAGTGTCAGGTGGGCAGTTTGACTGGGGCGGTCGCCTCCTAAAGAGTAACGGAGGCGCCCCAAGGTTCCCTCAGAATGGTTGGAAATCATTCGAAGAGTGCAAAGGCAGAAGGGAGCTTGACTGCGAGACCTACAAGTCGAGCAGGGACGAAAGTCGGGCTTAGTGATCCGGTGGTACCGCATGGAAGGGCCATCGCTCAACGGATAAAAGCTACCCTGGGGATAACAGGCTTATCTCCCCCAAGAGTCCACATCGACGGGGAGGTTTGGCACCTCGATGTCGGCTCATCGCATCCTGGGGCTGAAGTAGGTCCCAAGGGTTGGGCTGTTCGCCCATTAAAGCGGTACGCGAGCTGGGTTCAGAACGTCGTGAGACAGTTCGGTCCCTATCTGTCGTGGGCGTAGGAAATTTGAGAGGAGCTGTCCTTAGTACGAGAGGACCGGGATGGACGTACCGCTGGTGTACCAGTTGTTCCGCCAGGAGCACCGCTGGGTAGCTATGTACGGAAGGGATAAGCGCTGAAAGCATCTAAGCGTGAAGCCCCCCTCAAGATGAGATTTCCCAGTATGTAAGACCCCTTGAAGACGACGAGGTAGATAGGTTGGGGGTGGAAGTGCAGTAATGCATGGAGCTGACCAATACTAATCGGTCGAGGGCTTATCCTAAAATAAAACGCAAATGAGTTTCGGATCCAGTTTTCAGGGTGTAACCTTGAAATTGCGCTTGATATTCCAAATCACTTTGTTGAGATACAGAATAACTTGCGGAGTTTTGCTAAGTGAGTCCATTTATATGGAGAGATACCCAAGTGGCTATAAGGGGACCCTCTGCTAAGGGGTTAGACTGCGAAAGTGGTGCGAGGGTTCGAATCCCTCTCTCTCCGCCATTTAGGACAAGCTAGCGAAATATTATGTTATGGCGGTGTAGCTCAGCTGGCTAGAGCGTACGGTTCATACCCGTGAGGTCGGGGGTTCGATCCCCTCCGCCGCTACCATACATACCCAGGAGGCTTAGCTCAGCTGGGAGAGCATCTGCCTTACAAGCAGAGGGTCGGGGGTTCGATCCCCTCAGCCTCCACCATTGTGCCGGTGTAGCTCAACTGGTAGAGCAACTGACTTGTAATCAGTAGGTTGGGGGTTCAAGTCCTCTCGCCGGCACCATTTTTGAATTTTGAAAAATCCAGGGAACTGTGGTGTAGAGGCCTAACATGCCTGCCTGTCACGCAGGAGATCGCGGGTTCGAATCCCGTCAGTTCCGCCATTTTTCAATTCAATAGTTTTACCGTACTAAAGTGGGAAGGGGTATCCCTCCGCACTTTATTTTTTTGTTAATGGATATGGCTCGGTAGCTCAGTCGGTAGAGCAGAGGACTGAAAATCCTCGTGTCGGCGGTTCGATTCCGTCCCGAGCCACCTTTATATGGAGGATTAGCGAAGTGGCCAAACGCATCAGACTGTAAATCTGCTCCCTTACGGGTTCGGTGGTTCGAATCCATCATCCTCCACCAGTTTTACGAGCCATTAGCTCAGTTGGTAGAGCACCTGACTTTTAATCAGGGTGTCGAAGGTTCGAGTCCTTCATGGCTCATCAGAAGTCATCAACTATAGGTTGATGGCTTTTTTTGTATTGTTTTAAGTTATGTTTTTATATAGCTTTTTTATTTTACGGTATCGACAGGTTATAATGAGTTCATTATGTTCGCTTAGTGCTTATTCTATATTCTAAAAAAAAGTGAAGTGGTGATCGCGTGACTCTGGATACAGAATGGATTCAGCAACAGCTTCAGAATATTATTCAAGCGCCTTTTACCATAGTGCCTTGGTGCCCGGAAATGATGGCAGAGGGAGGGACAGCCGATTCAGTTATTCCGGATAGATCGTTTGTCCGTGACAACAAGTTATATTTTCCATTTCGTGCGTCGGCAGGTGAACTGGCTGCATTTGTGGTAGAGGCCAGATATTTGACGGATCGAGAACGGAAACTGGTAGAAGCGCTATTGGGGAACATGGAGCAGGTCTGGCAGAACGGTCCACAATTGTCGGATAACCCGGTTTATAGCGAGGAAGAGCGCATGAATCGTTATGGACAATGGCTTATACAGCAGGCTGCCAATCTAAACAAGGAAGAAGAGGTTCCAGATGAATTGCAGCTTCGTGATTCGCTATCAGCGTGTATGGTTCCGATTTTACTGAATGGCGAGGGAACACAGGAGGGGGCTATTACTTATACCCAGCTCCATCGATTGTTCGCGAGCTATTTTGGAGGGGATGTGCTGCTTACTCCATTGGACAAACAGTCTTGGCTGATTATGGCTAAAAAGGAGCTTTTATTAGGAGCGGACGATGAACGGGATAAAGACACTGAGTCCAGGGATGCAGATTTTACGGAATCGTTGGAGGAGGTTCTCACGGCTTTTAGCTTGGGTCTATATGAGCTTATTGCGAATGAGTGGGTGGGTGTATTCCATTTGGCGGTTTCTAAGCCTTCAATCCCTTTGCAAAGTCTTCCCCAAGAGCTGAATTTGTTATGGGAGACCATACATTTGGGCAAGATTTTTCATGTAACAGAGCACATCCACTTTTCATGGGAGCTTCATTTGGAAAGGCTGTTAAACCGCATTTCCAAGGAACAACGCGTATTAT
Organism: Paenibacillus peoriae; assembly: GCF_022531965.1. GTDB lineage: Bacteria > Bacillota > Bacilli > Paenibacillales > Paenibacillaceae > Paenibacillus > Paenibacillus polymyxa_D. Next base: position 188,487 of record NZ_CP092831.1, read on the forward strand.
TTTTAGAGCAGGTAATGAAGTCATCTGTCATACTAGAAGACTCAGAAACGATGGCCACATTAGACATCTTTTTTCAACTGGATTGTAATGTGAGTGAGACAGCTAAGCGTCTATATGTGCATCGAAATACGTTGATTTACCGTTTGGACAAGATCAAACAGGAGACTGGATTGGACGTGCGGACGTTTAATGATGCGGTTTTAGTCAAGCTCTATCTTCTATTGTACAAAGTGACAAAAAGGAAATAGCATTTTTGTGCAGTTTGCGAATAGCCATGCTACGGGGACTAGGGTAAGATACAAGTAAGAAATGTATTCGATTTCATAACTTGATCTTAGGGAGGCAAAAGCTATGGCTGGTGTACGTTTAGAGCATATTTTCAAAAAATATCCGGGTGCAGATAAAGCTACGGTTGTTGATGTCAATTTGGACATTCAAGATAAAGAGTTTCTCGTGTTGGTTGGTCCTTCCGGTTGTGGTAAATCTACTACGCTCCGTATGATCGCTGGTCTAGAGGAAATTTCAGACGGTAAATTGTACATTGGAGATCGTGTTGTGAACGACGTGGCTCCAAAGGACCGCGATATCGCGATGGTATTCCAATCCTATGCCTTGTATCCGCATATGAATGTATATCAAAACATGGCTTTTGGTCTGAAACTCCGTAAGGTGAAGAAAGAAGAAATTGACAAACGTGTACGTGAAGCGGCTAAAATCCTTGATATTGAGCATCTGCTGGACCGCAAGCCGAAAGCGTTATCAGGTGGTCAACGCCAGCGTGTTGCCTTGGGACGTGCGATTGTGCGTGACCCGCAAGTGTTCTTGATGGATGAGCCACTGTCCAACTTGGATGCCAAGCTGCGTGGTCAGATGCGTGCGGAAATCACGAAGCTGGCTAAGCGTCTGGAAACGACTGTTATCTACGTAACCCATGACCAGGTCGAAGCCATGACGATGGGTGACCGGATTGTAGTTATGAAGGATGGTATTATCCAACAAGCTGCATCCCCAGATGAACTGTACAACCGTCCAGTGAATCTGTTCGTAGCTGGTTTTATCGGCTCTCCTACGATGAACTTTATCACAGGTAAGCTGGTTGAAAAAGAAGGTGCATTGCATTTTGCTGCGCCGGGTCTGGATCTGTTTGTACCAGAAGGTAAAGGACAGATTTTAAAAGCGAAGGGCTATATCGGGAAAGAAGTGATCTTGGGTATCCGTCCTGAGGATATTCATGAAGAGCCTGTATTCTTGGAGGCTTCTCCGAATACGATCTTTACATCCACTGTGGATGTAACGGAAAACCTCGGTCATGAAATGCTGTTGTACCTGAGCGGTGCTGGAAATGATACGATTATTGCCCGTGTAGACGGACGCTCCAATACTCGTGATGGTGTCAAAGCGAAGTTGGCTGTTGATATGAACAAGGTTCATATTTTTGATAAGGAATCGGAATTGAGTGTTCTGGTTGGCGAATAAAATTTGCCTCTGGAAGAGAGTCGCAGTTTTCCCCGAGCGGAGAACTGCGACTCTTTTTATATATCGCATACGGCTACTAGCTTCGGCATTGCATTCATTGGAAAATTCCGATACGATGGGTACAATGGACAGGTCTAGATGTAGGTTCGTTGGCAGGAGTCCTAGATGGGATCAACCCAGCTGGCGGAATGGAGCTAGCCTGGAACCATATGTTAAATCAAGTGGAGTGTGCATTGGCGCAGGATAGACTGGCGTTGGGGTGTATGGTTAATAGGGTAAAGCTACATAAATCAAGTGACGTATAGAATCTGGTTTTGCAGATGAAGGGGAGAATAAAATGGCTAAACAGGTAAAGGTATCCGAGCTTGTACAGCAGTTTCAAATGGAAGTTATTTCCGGTGAAAAAGGTCTGCGAAGACTGATCACAGTGGACGATTTAAATCGCCCAGGTCTGGAGATGGCCGGGTATTTTGAATATCATACACAAGAGCGGGTACAGCTTCTGGGAAGGTCTGAGTTGGCTTTTCTGGGAATGCTTCCTCCTGAGGAACGCCGGGATCGGATGGAGCGTCTGTGTACAGAGCTGACTCCATGCATTATCGTCACACGTGGTCTAGAGGTACCGGCTGAGTTAGTGGAGGCGAGCGCAGAGCGAGATATTCCTGTACTGCGCACTAATATGGCGACGACGATTTTATCAAGCCGCATCACAGGCTTTCTCGAAAGAAAGCTGGCTCCTACAGCAACTATTCATGGTGTACTGTGTGACGTGTATGGCGTGGGAATGCTTATCACAGGAAGTAGTGGAATTGGTAAAAGTGAAACGGCACTGGAACTGGTTAAACGTGGACATCGCTTGGTAGCAGATGACGCGGTAGAAATTCGGCAAACGTCCGATTTTCAGCTGCATGGTACAGCACCTGAGCTGATCCGTCACCTGTTGGAAATTCGTGGCGTGGGCATTATTAATGTGATGACGCTGTTTGGGGCCGGTGCAGTTCGTAATAACAAACGGATTACATTGGTTGTTCGTCTGGAGGCATGGCAGCAGGACAAGCAGTATGACCGTCTTGGTCTCGATGAGGAAACGACACGCATTATTGATACAGATGTTCCACTGGTTACGATTCCAGTTCGTCCGGGCCGAAACTTGGCTGTTATTATCGAGGTGGCGGCGATGAACTATCGTTTGAAACAAATGGGTGTTAATGCAGCCCTGCAATTTACAAACAAGCTGACTGCTACAATTTCCGAAGATATGGAAGAGATGGATTAAGGTTTGTTCGTTTGTAAGGAAGAACGAGGAGTGAGAGAAACATATGTCAACGGCAACATTACTGCTGAATCCGATCGCTTTTTCAATCGGGGCAATCAAGGTCCACTGGTATGGGCTTATTTTGGGGCTGGCGGCGCTTGTGGGTTTATATCTTGCCATCCGTGAAGGAAAAAGATTCGGTATTTCGCAGGACTTTTTTATGGATATGCTGCTTCTGGGTGTTCCCTCAGCTATTATTGGAGCGCGTATTTATTATGTAGCCTTCAAATGGGAAGACTACCGAGATAATCTATGGGATGTTTTTAAAATTTGGAATGGCGGTATTGCGATATACGGTGCCTTGATCGGGGCCATTATATGTGCGGTCATTTATTTCCGGTATAAAGGGTATAACTTCTGGCGTATCGCTGATATTTGTGCACCAGGCCTACTGATCGGTCAAGCGATTGGACGCTGGGGTAATTTTGTCAATCAGGAAGCCTACGGTGGACCGACGGAAGAGATATTTTTGCGGAATCAGCTGCATCTGCCGGATTTCATTGTGAATCAGATGAACGTTAACGGGGTGTTCCATCACCCTACATTTTTATATGAATCACTGTGGAGTATTGTAGGTGTGATTTTGCTGCTCGTCATTCGTCGTATGAAATTTGTGCGTGCAGGCGAAATGTTTGCATTTTACTTCATTTGGTACTCAATTGGCCGTTTCTTCATCGAGCGTGTACGGACGGACAGTTTGGCTTTTCAGGGACCGGATTGGCTGGCTTCCTTTGTGAATGCTTTGTGGTCTCCTATGGTATGGCTAGGGTTTGAACCAGGGCATCTGGACCCGAGTTACGGTAATGTACGGATCTCGCAATTGCTGCCTATCTTTATTGTTGTAGCTGCCGTGATTTTCATTTTGGTTCGTCGCCGGAAGGGTACATCTGTTGCTCGATATAGCGATCCGATTATCTCCAGCAAAGCGGGGATTGATCAGGTACCTGACGTGATGCCAGAGCAGGTATCCCGTCCAGGACAGGACGCGGTTCCTCCAACAGCTACGGCGGATAAGCTACCTAAGGAAGACACGGACGAGGACAAGAAGGAGCATCTATGATAAATACGATTTTGTTTGATTTAGACGGCACCATCATGGATACGAATGAGCTGATCATCAGCACATTTCTACACATTTTGAATCATCCGGATGCTGATCCGCTGACGCGGGAGCATATTATTCCTCATATGGGTGGAACGCTGGACGATCAACTCCGTACTTTTTCGGGATTAACGGATGTATCTAGGCTGGTTAAGGACTACCGTGCTTATAATCAGATTCATCATGACCAAATGGTGAAGCCATTTCCATATGTCATTGAGGTCATTCAGGAGTTGCGTGCGAGAGGGATTAAGCTGGGGGTTGTGACAACCAAAATACGACCATCCACGATACGTGTACTTAATCTGTTCAATCTGACTTCCTCAATGGACTATATTGTAACGGTAGACGATGTGGAACATCCAAAGCCACACGCTGAACCAGTGCTCAAGGCCTTGACAGGTTTGAATGCTGAAGCAAAGCATACATTGATGGTCGGAGACAGTTCTTTTGATATTTTGTCAGCTCAGGCAGCAGGTGTGAAATCGGCTGGTGTAGCTTGGTCGCTCAAGGGCGAGGAAACTCTGCGCGGATATGGGCCTGACTACATGTTGCATGATATGCGGGATTTGCTGAAGCTGGAGCTTCAAGGTGTCAATGTATCGTGAGAAGGGTGAACCGCTATCCTGTAGAAGGTCCCAATGCGTTGTGGCAGATTTATCGGACGGTGAGCCGCTGGAAAGGCATTAAGAACTTTATTTTTATACAGATTGCCCGGTATTGTCCTGTGCTTTCTCTGAAAAACGTCATTTACCGCAGAGTGCTGGGGATGAAGGTGGGGCAACATGCGGCCTTCGGCCTGATGGTGATGGTGGATGTTTTTTTTCCGGAGCATATTACGATAGGGAACAATTCGGTCATTGGATATAACACAACGATACTGGCTCACGAATACCTCATACAAGAGTATCGTATCGGTAAAGTGGTGATTGGTGATCATGTGCTTATCGGCGCCAACACAACCATTTTGCCGGGTGTCACCATCGGTGACGGAGCTATCGTAGCAGCCGGAGCGGTCGTGCATAAAGACGTGCCCGCAGGTGCATTTGTAGGTGGCAATCCGTTGCGTGATTTAAGACGCTCTGGTGTGGATGAGTAGGAAATAGCACAATAAGGAAGACCCCTTATATATTAAGGGGTCTTCCTTATTGTTGTTTTTCTGTATAATAAGTGGGGTAATGCATGTTAATTATGTTTAAAAATTGATAACAGACATATTTGCAAAGCGATATGGGAGCGTGTTGATTTGGTCAAAAAAGAACGTATACCAGAGCTTGATGTTTACCGGGGAATATTAATTGCAGCCGTTGTTACCATTCATGCGACTTCAATGGCTTTAATTGATGCGCGCCATTCTCTATTGTTTTACCCTTTTCTATTTTTAAATATGTTTAGTAGCTTTGCGGTGCCAGTATTTATTTTTGTGAGCGGGTTTGTTTTATTTTACAATTATGTCGATAGGCCGCTTCGTGGTAAGAATATGCTTATATTCTTCCGAAAAAGACTGATGTTTATTGTGTTACCGTACGTTTTGTTTTCTCTTGTGTATTATTTGACCTTGGTAACACGCGGGTTGATGCCGCTCAGTGATCTTCCGCTCGTGCTGTTAACGGGAAAGGCGTACACGCATTTGTATTATGTCATCATCATCATCCAATTTTATTTGGTCTTCCCACTGTTGTTGTGGGGAGTGCAGCGCTTATGTCATTGGATATCGAGTCCACGGAGAGCAGCCTGTATCATTTTGGCAGTAGGGTTAGTCATTCAATGGGGGTTTGTATTGCTGAACAAATATGTTTGGCAAGAGGAAAGAGGAAGTCTCGCGATTACGTATATCAGTTATTTTGCCTTGGGCGCAGCTGTAGCGATTGGATATGAAGGGTTTAAAAAGTGGCTTTTTCCGGTGTCAGGTACAGTAATTAGACGCGGACAGTTGATCAGTTGGTGGGGCTTGTGGGTGGCTTGGCTACTCCTGGGTATAGCATATGTACAAATATGGTTTGTAGCATATCGCGAAGCCATCTATGCAGACTCGCTGATCTATGAACTGCTCCATAATGCATATGCCCTCGTCTCAGCGCTGGTGCTGTTTCAGTTCTCGGTTTTATTATATCGTCATGCTAACGATAGGCTGCGAATGTTAATCAGCTGGCTGGGCTCATGCTCATTCGGCATTTATTTACTTCACCCGGCGTTATTGAGAGTATATCGCAAGCTGGATTTGCACGGAACGCCAGTAGAATATATCTTCTCTGTTACGGGTGGATGGTTGTTGGCGTTGTTTGGCTCATGGTTGATTGTGACGTTGTGTTTTCGATATGTACCATTTGCATGGATCGGTTTGGGCACGGTTCCGAAGTTTTCTTCCCGGAGTAAAGATGAACAAATGAATAGCTAAATATTTTGATTGATTGGACTGTTGGCTTAAGGCTGGCAGTCTTTTTTTAGGATTCGTGTATTTTGCATTGGATAAAATATAGAAAGGGGCAGCGGCTTGGCGAATCTGTAAAAAAGGGCTGCTCCGTTCGGTTGACGTTCACAAGTAGGGCATGATAATATATCGAATATACTTTAGTTTGTTAGCACTTTACCATGATAAAGATATTGTGAAATCATGAGGTGATAGAGATGTCTAAGCCAAAAGGATTCGAGATCCCTGTAGGGGTTCGAGATTATCTTCCACGTGCAGTGTCGAAGCTGCGGGCCATCGAACTGAATGTACTCGAATGCATGGAGCGCTGGGGTTACCGCCAGATCATGACGCCTACGATGGAATACTACGATACGGTAGGAGTGGCTAGTTCTACTTCCGATCGAAAGCTGTTTAAATTACTCAATAACCGGGGAACCACGTTGGTGCTGCGATCGGATATGACCGCTCCCATTGCGCGGGTGGTATCTTCGTTGCTAAAGGAAGAGGAAGTACCACTCCGACTTTCCTACCACGCAAATGTATTTCGGGCGATTGAGGAAGAGGCAGGAAGAGAAGCGGAGTTTTTTCAGACAGGTGTGGAGCTGGTAGGTGATGATTCGCCTGAGGCTGATGCAGAAGTTGTAGCATTGGCTATTGCATCATTACAGGCGGCAGGAGTGGCCTCTTTTAAAATTGCCATGGGACATGTGGGATTTCTGAACGGCTTATTTGAGGAAATCATTCCAGGCCGTCAGGCTGAACAACAAGCGCTAAAGGAACTGTTGCTCAGTCGTGATGTAGTGGGCTACCGAACAGCGATTGAAGCTTTGGGCTTGGCTCCCGAACATCGGGATAAGCTGGAAGCTATTCTTCGGTTGCGCGGTGGAAAAGAAATTTGTGACCAGGCTATCCGTCTTAGTGTGGAGCAGCAGACGATTCAATCCATTGCACATTTGTGCGAGGTGTGGGAAGTACTGGAGGCATACGGCGTATCTGAGCATGTGTTAATCGACCTTACCATGATCGGGGATTTTTCATATTATACAGGAATGACTTTTGAGGGCTATGCGGCGGAGATTGGGTTCCCGGTATGCAACGGGGGTCGCTATGACAATCTGCTTCAGCAGTTTGGTCGATCCGTACCTGCAACGGGATTTGCATTGAAGACAAACCGGATCGTCGATGGTGTGGATGGTATCCAAATGGAGACGAAGCTTCCTGTACTTATCCGTTATGACGAACAGGGACGCCAAGAGGCGTTATCTGCAGCGGCACAGCTACGCGCAACAGGTCTTACTGTAGTAACAGGGCTCACGGGCGGACCGGAAGATCGACGTCGTGAGCAGCAGGGGCTGTACGCAGAGGTATACAGCTATACAGCCGAAGGAAGAGAGCCAGTACAAGGGGGGAACTGCCATGACAGAAACATTGAAAGTAGCCATGCCCAAGGGAAGGATTTATAAGCAGGCTTCCGAGCTGTTTCGCCAGGCGGGGGTTCCAATTCCGCTGGATGTGGACGAAACGCGCAAGCTGGTCATTCCACTGCCTGAGCTAGGCATGGAATTTATTATGGCGAAGCCCGTCGATGTTCCTACGTATGTGGAGTACGGGGCGGCGGACATCGGCATTGTGGGCAAGGATGTTTTGCTGGAAGAAAACAAGGATGTGTATGAACTGCTGGATCTGGGGATTGCCCGTTGTCGGATGTCAGTGATTGCTTTACCAGATTGGCAGCCAGGTATTCGTCAGCGGGTCGCTACAAAGTATCCGAATGTGGCTTCCCAGTATTTTCGGGAGCAAGGCCAACAGGTGGAGGTTATTAAGCTGAATGGCTCCATTGAGCTGGCGCCGTTAATTGGCCTGGCAGACCGCATTGTTGATATGGTAGAGACGGGGCAGACCTTGCGGGAGAATGGATTGGTCGAGCAGATCAGCATACTGGATATTACCAGTCGTCTGATTGCCAATCGGGTCAGCTACCGGATGAAAAACAGCTCGATTCAGGCTTTGTGTGATCGATTGCATCAGGTGATTCCCAATGCGGTGGCACCCCGGGAGTAAATCAACTAAAGGAATAAGCCAAGGGTTAAAGGAGCATTCTGCAAGCTGCAAGTAAGGGGGAATGGACAAATGAAGATTGTATCAGCCCGTGATTTCAGTCTCCAACGGGAGGTGGATTACGGCACACCTGAGCAAAATGAGGCTGTGCGTACCATTATTCAGTCGGTACGCCAAGAGGGGGATGAGGCTGTCCTGCGGTATACGCAATCGTTTGATGGTGTATCGCTGATCGCAGAGCAACTTCGTGTGACGGAGGAAGAATTGAAGGCGGCATATGACAAGGTAGAGCCTTCTTTTTTACAGGCGATTCGAGAAGCGGCGGATAATATCCGTGCTTTTCACATGAAGCAAAAACGTAATTCGTGGATGGATTTACAGCCAGACGGTAGCTTGCTCGGCCAAATTATCCGACCGTTGAAACGTGTAGGCGTGTATGTTCCGGGTGGTAAAGCGGCCTATCCATCCTCGGTGCTGATGAATGTCATTCCCGCTCAGGTGGCTGGTGTACCGGAGATTGTCATGGTGACCCCCCCGGCGACAGGCGGCAAGGCAGGGATAGATCCATATACACTGGTAGCTGCGGCAGAGGCTGGTGTAACGGAAATATATAGGGTTGGCGGAGCGCAGGCGATTGCTTCTCTCGCTTACGGAACACATAGCATTGAACCAGTCGATAAAATTTGCGGTCCCGGTAACATTTATGTAGCGCTGGCGAAGCGCGAGGTGTACGGCGCGGTGGATATCGACAGTATAGCGGGACCAAGTGAAATTGTCGTGTTGGCTGACGACACGGCGAATGCCTCATATGTAGCGGCTGACCTGCTTTCACAGGCGGAACATGACGAGATGGCCTCAGCCATACTGGTTACGCCCTCGCAACGCTTGGCCGAAGAAGTATCAGCTGAAGTACAGCGCCAATTGGAAGAGCTACCGCGTAGAGATATTGCTGCTGCATCGGTGGAGGCATACGGGGCTATCATTGTCGTCGACACTTTGGAAGAGGGCATCCATATTGTAAACCGACTGGCACCAGAACATTTGGAAATTATGACAGAGCAGCCGATGGAGCATGTAGGTCTGATCGAAAACGCGGGAGCTATTTTCCTGGGAGCGTACAGCTCGGAGCCAGTAGGCGATTATTTTGCCGGACCTAACCACATTATTCCGACGAATGGAACGGCACGTTTTTCCTCGCCAGTGGATGTTGATGATTTTATCAAGAAGTCGAGTATGATCTATTACAGCAAAGAAGCGCTACTGCGCAATGGTGAGACGATTATGCAGCTTGCCCGCCATGAAGGACTGGAAGGTCACGCACGGGCGATACAAGTTCGATTGGACAATGAAAAGAAGGCGGTGGATGGCGATGGGGAACGAAAATAACGTAGCAGGACGTACAGGCAGCGTCAGCCGAAAGACGAACGAAACGGACATTCAGCTATCTTTTGCAGTAGACGGCACAGGGCAAGCTGAGATTGAAACGGATGTTCCTTTTCTGAATCACATGCTGGACTTGTTCACCAAGCACGGACACTTTGATCTGAATGTGCAGGCCAGAGGGGATGTGGATATCGACGATCATCATACCGTAGAGGATATTGGTATTTGTCTGGGACAGACCTTGCTGGAAGCATTGGGTGATAAAAAAGGAATTAAGCGCTATGCCAGCGTCTTTGTACCAATGGATGAGGCGCTCGCACAGGTTGTCATTGATCTGAGTAACCGACCTCATTTTGAGTATCGTGCGGAGTATCCATCACAGCAGGTAGGGAGCTTTTCGACAGAGCTGGTGCATGAATTTCTGTGGAAATTTGCGTTGGAGGCTCGCATGACGCTACACGTCATCGTTCACTACGGGCAAAATACCCACCATATGATTGAGGCGGTGTTCAAAGCGCTGGGACGTGCATTGGATGAAGCGACATCCATTGATCCACGGGTGACGGGAGTGCCTTCAACGAAGGGAGTGCTGTAGCCCATGTCCATTGCCATTGTGGATTACGGCAGAGGCAATCTGCATAGTGTGAGCAAGGCAGTTGAGCGTCTTGGCTATGAGGCTGTAGTAACGGGAGATGCCCAAGTGATTCGTTCCTCCAGCGGTGTGATTTTGCCGGGTGTAGGGGCATTCGGGGATGCTATGGAGCATTTACGTTCCAGCGGATTGGATCGGGTGATTCAGGAGGTTGCAAGCGCTGGACAACCACTGCTCGGTGTTTGTCTAGGAATGCAACTGTTGTTCACTCGTGGTGAAGAATACGGCAGTCACGAAGGGCTTAATATCTTACCAGGTGAGGTCGTTCGGTTTGCTCCTGATCTGGGGGTTAAAGTGCCGCATATGGGCTGGAATCGTCTGCGTATGACTCAGCCGAACCACCCGTTGTTACAGGGCTTGGAGGAAGGACATGTGTATTTCGTACATTCCTATCATGCGAAGCCGGAGGCCGAAAGTGACCTACTGGCGGTGACTGACTACGGTGGGCCCGTAACGGCTATCGTGGGCAGAGGCCATGTATATGGCATGCAGTTCCACCCGGAGAAAAGCGGGGAAATGGGGATGCGGTTGCTTCGACAGTTTTTGGAACTGGCGGAAGCGGAAAAGCGAGCGTAACGATTCATGTGTCTATAGTTGAGGGTACGCCAACTTTGGTCGTTGATGGATGTAAAGGCATATAGATGTTGAATAGCTCACAAGGGGGTCATACTTTGTTCACGATATACCCAGCGATTGATATTCGCGATGGCAAATGTGTACGACTGGTACAAGGAGATTATAGCCAGGAGACGATATACAACGAAAACCCAGTGGAGGTTGCCCAAGAATGGGAGCGTATGGGCGGCTCCTACATTCACTTGGTTGATTTGGACGGTGCTAAAGCAGGCCAACCGGTGAACGATGAGCTCATTGGGCGCATCGCTTCTGCGGTGCAAGTGCCTGTACAAGTGGGTGGCGGCTTGCGTACGCGTGAACATGTGGAGCGGCTGTTGTCGTTGGGAGTGAGCCGTGTGATCTTGGGTACGGCAGCGATTGAGGACCGTGCTTTTACGGAAGCGGTATTGGGTACCTACGGTGATCGGATCGCCATTGGTCTGGATGCACGGAATGGCTATGTGGCCACGCGCGGATGGCTTGAAACCTCGGAGGTTCGAGCGGACGAATTGGCTGCTGAGTTGGCCTCCAAGGGAGCGGAAACGTTCATTTTCACAGACATTTCCCGCGACGGAATGATGCAAGGCCCGAATGTCGAGGCGGTCGTAGCGCTTGCGAAAAGCAGTGGACGAACCGTGATCGCTTCCGGCGGTGTCAGTAAGATGGAAGATCTAATCACGCTGAGCACCTATGCGAAGGAGGGTGTAGGTGGTGCTATTGTGGGTAAAGCATTGTATACAGGGAGCATTGATTTACAGGTTGCCATACAAGCTGTAGCAAAGGCATAGGGGGAGTAGGCATGCTGGCTAAACGTATTATTCCCTGCTTGGATGTAAAGGATGGCAGGGTGGTTAAGGGCGTTAATTTTGTGAACTTACGCGATGCAGGTGATCCGGTGGAATTGGCGGCGCTTTATGACCGGGAAGGGGCAGATGAAATCGTATTTCTGGATATTTCTGCTTCAGTTGAAGGGCGTGCCACCATGGAAGAAGTAGTTCGTCAGACAGCCGGGGAAATTGCCATTCCTTTCACCGTAGGTGGCGGGATATCTCATGTCGATGATATGAAACGCATTTTGCGTGCCGGGGCTGATAAAATCGGCGTAAATACGGCGGCTGTCCGTAATCCTCAGCTGATTGCGGAGGGGGCGCGCAGCTTTGGCTCACAATGTATCGTTGTTGCCATTGATGCCAAGTACAACGAGGCGTGGGACGAGTGGGAAGTATATACCCACGGAGGCCGCACGCCATCTGGTATTCGCGCCTTGGCCTGGGCCAAGGAAGCTGAACAGTTGGGAGCCGGTGAGATTCTGCTAACCAGCATGAATGCGGACGGAACCAAGGACGGCTTTGACCTGCCGCTGACTTCTGCGGTATCGGATACCGTCGGAATTCCAGTTATTGCTTCTGGCGGAGCAGGCAAACAGGATCATTTCTATGACGTGTTTACGGCGGGCAGAGCGGATGCTGGATTAGCAGCAACGATTTTTCACTATAAAGAAATAGGAATCCCTGACCTAAAACGGGATTTGAAGCGCAGAGGAGTGGAGATACGATGAGCAACGAATTGAACCAACAGCTATCTCTGGAGCAGATACTGGATAATGTCCGCTGGAATGAGGTGGGTCTTGTCTCGGCGATTGTGCAGGATGATGCCACCCTTCAGGTGCTTACGCTGGCCTACATGAACCGCGAGTCGCTGAAACTGTCTTTGGAGTCGGGAGAGACCTGGTTCTGGTCTCGTTCCAGACAGGAGCTGTGGCACAAGGGGGCTACTTCAGGGAATACGCAAAAAATCACTTCCATCCAGTTGGATTGTGACGGTGATGCTCTGTTGGTACGTGTCATTCCGAACGGTCCTGCCTGTCATACAGGAGCAACGAGCTGCTTTTTCCGTGATATTTCCGCGCCAGGGACGGCTGTAGCACCTGTTGCAGGAAATGCAGGAGACCACACGTTGGTAAATCAAACCGATGATATTTCCAGTGCTTCAGCAGACCGCTTTGAGGTACTTGCCCAGCTGGAGGCGATTATTAAGGAGCGCGAGGAGACACGACCTGAAGGAGCCTATACGACCTATCTTTTTGATAAAGGTGTAGACAAAATCTTGAAAAAGGTTGGCGAGGAAGCATCCGAGACGATCATTGCCGCCAAAAATAAAGATAATGACGAACTGCGCCTGGAGGTCAGCGATTTGATTTATCACCTGCTGGTGCTGTTGCAGGAGCGCAAGCTACCGCTTGATCACGTACTGGCTGAGCTGAATCGCCGTCATGAACGACCTCGTCGTGATTAGTACGATTTGTTGTAGTGTTGGAAGGGGGAGGGTCGCATGAAAATTGACTATCATACGCATCACGCCCGCTGCGGGCATGCCATAGGGAGTCTGGAAGAGTATGTACGGCAGGGAATTCGGCTAGGGCTGGATCAGCTCGGCTTGTCCGATCACATGCCACTACTGCATGTAAAACCGGCTGACTATTACCCGGAAATGGCGATGCCTATGGAGGAGCTGCCCCGATACGTGGAAGAATGTTTGGAACTGAAGGAACGTTTTAAAGGGCAAATTGATATTCGCGTTGGCTTGGAAGGCGACTACATCGAGGGCTGGGAACGAGAAATCGAAGACATCATTACCGCGTATCCCTGGGATTATGTGATTGGTTCCGTCCATTTTCTCGGTGAATGGGATGTCACGGACTTCCGTCAGGTACACCATTGGAAAGGCAAAAATGTGCTTGAGGTGTACCGCACGTATTATGATGCGGTCTCCAGGGCAGCAGCTACCGGTTTGTATGACATCATGGGGCATTTGGATGTCATCAAGCGCTTCGGCTATCATCCGAAGCCGGAGGAAATGGAGGAGCTGCGTGAACTGGAGCGCTCCGTACTCTCCGCCGTTGCCCGCAGCGGTCGGGCGATGGAACTGAATGCATCAGGGCTTTCGAAGCCCTGTGCTGAGATGTTCCCGAGCCGCCGCATGCTGGACGAAGCTTTTTCGCTAGGCATCCCGCTGACCGTAGGATCGGATGCCCATGATCCGGCGAAGCTGTCCGAGCACTTGGAGAAGGCACGCGCGCTTCTATATGAAGTCGGCTATCGCGAGCTTGCCGTATTTCAGCATCGCGAGCGCTCGCCGGTGCCGCTGACGCTTTAATTATTACGTTTATTGGGTCTAAGTATCATATCCAGTGGCTAGCCGAACGCTCCTTATTTATACAGGGAAAAGCGCTCGGCTATTTAGCGTATTCTTGTATATATATCTATCGTATACGAGCATATATCCGTTTTTTGGAATGAGGTAGGATCGACTGTCAAGTCGTTTTGAAGTTGTGGTATACTGAAGGGTATGAACATGTCAGTTACTTTTAAAGGAGGTGCCTTGGTTATTTATGAAAGGGAAACATCTGCGAGTATCGGAACCTAGCCCTAAGATTATTGCTTTGCGTTTCGACGCATCTTTCTTTTTTGAGAAAGCTGTGCGCTCGCTTGATCGCAATCATTATGACAAGGCATTGAAATATTTTCGCAAAGCCGTTGAATATGAACCGGATAATCCGGTGAATCATTGCAATATGGCGGGTATATTATCAGAGATGGGGGATTATGCAGGTTCGAATGAGATCCTGTCCTCTGTTCTGAGTGACGTAGACTCGTCGATGACAGAGTGTTATTTCTATATGGCGAATAATTACGCTAATATGGAGCAGTTTGAAGAAGCGGAGAAAGCATTGGTCACGTACCTGGAGGAGGACGAAGAAGGCCAGTTTCTTGATGAAGCGGAGGAAATGATGGAGCTGCTCTATTATGAGCTGGATCGTCCAACGAAGCTGAACCGCATTAAGGCCCGGCAGGGAGTAGTAGAGCATGATCAAGCTCGTGTCCTGCTGGAGGAGGGGAAATTTGCTCAGGCAGCCCAGTTGCTCAAGCAAATTTCAGAGGAACAACCGGATATGTTCGCTGCGCGAAATAATCTGGCATTAGCGTATTACTACATGGGATTGTTCCAAAATGCTAAGGCTACCATTATTCAAGTGTTGGAGGATGAGCCAGGGAATTTACACGCATTGTGCAACTTGGCGATCTTTTATCAGCACGAGGGTGGCGGCCCGGAATTGGATCGTCTGGTGCAGACTTTGGCGGTCACTATACCGTTTCAGGAAGAGCAGGTATTCAAGCTGGCGACCACTATGGGCATTCTCGGACGCCATGAGGAGGCCTACAGACATTTCCGCAGGTTGCTTCATGGCGATGGAGAGAACAATGCGGACGCTTCTTTGTACCATTACACGGCGGTAGCTGCCAGCAATACGGGAAGATATGCGGAAGCACGGCGGTTGTGGAGTCATTTGCAAAAGCAGGATGCTTCCTCGGAAGTTCCGCGGTTTTTCCTGTCCCGACTGGAGGAACTCCAGCAGGAGGGTACACCGCTGCAAGTGCTCAGCTATCATTATCATCTCCCGTTTGAGGAGCAATTCCGCATGTGGGAGAAGTTTGGTGCTGACCAGGTGCCTGACAGCATGAAGAAGGACCCGCTAATCCGGTCATCCTTCTTCTGGGCCTTGCGCCACGGGGACCGGGCGACTCAGCTTCAGGTCATTCAGGCGTTAAGCTTGATCGGTGATGATGAGGTGCGTCAGGCACTGGAGTCCTTCGTAGAAGACCCGGACCAGGAGGATGAGCTGAAACGCCGTGCCTTGCAAGTATTGCAAGAGCTGACGGAGCAGGGTGAGCAGAAAATGTACCCGGAAACGGAACGTTCTGATCAGTTGGAGGTTGAGAACGATCCTCATACAATTGAAGGTGATGTATCTGCCTCCCCGGTTGATCCACAATGGCAGGCAGTGCTGGATAAGGTACTGACCGTTATGAGCAAGCCATCCGATCCGGTCATGCAGCACGACTTGAGATCGCTGTGGCTGGAGTATTTGGATCGGCTTGCCCCGGAAGTTCCGATGGTTCAGCATACTGAGGGATGGGCAGCGGCGCTGGAATATTTGACTGCCAAAATGCATCATCATTCAGTCACCTATCAGGAAGTAGCCGATCGCTATGGTATTTCCGTATCGACCGTAAGCCGCTATGCACGCCAGATTGACAGCGTGTGTGGTATCAAACAGAAGCTGAAGCAGCCGCTCTCCACGTTTAAAAAGCAGGTCTGAGACCTGCTCCAAACATCACTTAAAGGAGGCAACAAACGTATGTATAAATCCATAATTATTGGTACAGGTCCTGCAGGCTACACAGCGGCTATTTATTTGGCACGTGCTAACATGAATCCGCTGATCATTGAAGGGATGCAGCCCGGTGGGCAGCTTACTACAACGACCGAAATTGAAAATTTTCCGGGTTTTGAGCAAGGTATCCTCGGGCCTGAACTGATGGATAATATGCGCAAGCAGGCTGAACGTTTTGGCGCTGAATTTACTTCCGGTTGGGTAGAGGAAGTGGATTTTAGCAAACGTCCTTTTAAAGTGAAGGTAGAGGGTAAAGGCATCATTGAGGCGGAGTCGGTCATTATTGCTACAGGTGCGTCCGCCAAATATCTTGGTATTCCGGGTGAGCAGGACAATGTAGGTCGCGGAGTCAGCACTTGCGCAACTTGCGATGGCTTCTTTTTCCGCGGGAAAAAGATTGTCGTGGTTGGCGGTGGCGATTCAGCCATGGAGGAAGCGAGCTTCTTGACCCGTTTTGCTTCCAGTGTAACCTTGGTCCATCGTCGCGATGAGTTGCGGGCATCCAAAATTATGCAAGATCGCGCGCGTGAGAACGAAAAAGTACATTGGGCATTAAACCGGACTCCTCTGGAAGTTGTGACGGGAGAATCTGGTTTAAAGGGTTTGAAGGTACACAATAATGAGACCAATCAGGATGAGCTGATTGAGGTAGATGGCGTGTTCGTAGCCATCGGGCATACACCGAATACAGGTTTCCTGAACGGACAAATCCATACGGATGAACACGGCTATATTGTAGTGAAGCCAGGCACAACGGAAACGAACATCCCCGGAGTTTTTGCCTGTGGGGACGTACAGGATAATCGTTACCGTCAAGCGATTACGGCTGCGGGAACGGGCTGTATGGCGGCTATGGACTGCGAGAAATATCTCGAAGGCAGTGCTGTTCACGACTGGAGCGAAACACTGGATCAATAAAAGCGTGTCTATAGTACACAAAAAGGCTAACGGGAGAGCGAAGGAAACCTCTGTTATGCCACATCTTTTGTTCAGGAAGAGAAAGCCTGCTGCGTTTGCACGGGCTTTCTCCTTTTTATGGGTGCATAAGGTTAAAAGTTCCTCTAATCGTACACTTTTCAACAAGGAAGTGTCCTTGACCGTAACGAGGGCTTCAATTATAGTTGGAACGTAGGATTACTATTATGAAGTAGGAATTATAAGCATATATTTCATACCAGGTTTTTAAGTAAACATAAAGGTGGCTTGGAACATGTCTGAAAGTATCTATGTGGGTGTCGATTTGGGCGGTACAGCGATTAAAGTAGGCATTTGTAATGAGAACGGACAGCTTTTGCACACATACGAGGGACCAACCGAAACCGATAAAGGTGTAGATGTTGTCATTGGTAATATCGAAAAATATGTGCGGCACATTGTTGAGGAATCTCCTTATGAGTGGGATCAACTCAAGGGTGTCGGTGCAGGCGTTGCAGGTTTTACGAATGTTCGTGATGGTATTATTGTCCTCGCTCCTAATATTGGCTTTCGTGACGTACCGATCCGTGCGCTCCTAGAGAACCGGATTGGCAAGCCTGTGAAAATAGACAATGATGCGAATGTTGCTGCGCTAGGTGAGGCTTGGGCTGGTGCAGGCAAAGGCATCGAAAACTGCGTATGCTATACCCTGGGAACAGGAGTAGGTGGCGGTATTATTATAAACGGTAGAATATACCAAGGTTCTTCAGGCATGGCCGGGGAAATTGGTCATATCAGCGTCGTACCTG
Source organism: Paenibacillus peoriae (assembly GCF_022531965.1). Taxonomy (GTDB): domain Bacteria; phylum Bacillota; class Bacilli; order Paenibacillales; family Paenibacillaceae; genus Paenibacillus; species Paenibacillus polymyxa_D. The sequence goes on from NZ_CP092831.1 coordinate 206,461, forward strand.
ATCTGGAGGCAATTCAGTGTGGATGCGGCAAAATGGGTTGCTTGGAAACTGTATCTTCTGCAACAGGCATCATTCGTATGGCCAAGGATGCTGTGGAACGTGGCGACCGGACCTCTCTGGCGCTGGAGGATCAAATTGCCGCCAAGGAAGTATTTGATGCTGCTAAAGCCGGGGATGAAGTCGCACTGCGTATCGTGAACCGGGCTGCCTTTTATTTGGGGAAATCCATGGCAGCGGTTGCCGCTGTGCTTAATCCAGAGTTGTTTATTATAGGCGGCGGTGTTTCTAAAGCAGGCGACTTTTTGTTTGAAGAGATGCGTCGCGTATACGCCAAGCTGGCACCTGAACCGCTTCAAAAAGGTGTATATATCGTACCAGCGGTGTTAGGCAATGACGCGGGTGTTGTAGGGGCTGCAGGGTTGCTGCTACGCTCCTGACCACAGGTTACTGATAATACGGGTACTGGCATAGAGCGAAGAAGCAAAAGGAGAGGGAAGTCCATATGACAGATAACCTAAAAAATGCTGCGCCGTGGGCAACGCTCATTATTATTACGGGGATGTCAGGCGCAGGGAAGACCATTGCGGTTCAGAGCCTGGAAGACTTGGGCTTCTTCTGTGTTGATAATTTGCCCCCTGTACTGATTCCCAAATTTGCAGAGTTGATTGAGCAGTCTAATGGTAAAATAGGCAAGGTTGCACTCGTCATTGATTTACGCGGACGAGAATTTTTCACTGCCTTGTCGGAATCGTTGAATTATATTAAAGATCATTTTACGATTCATTGTGAAATTTTATTCTTAAATGCGAATGATGGCGTTCTCGTACAGCGGTATAAGGAAAGTCGTAGACGTCATCCGCTGGCTCCAGACGGTATGCCTTTGGATGGGATTCGGTTGGAGCGCAAGATGTTGGAAGAACTAAAAAGCTCGGCTACACAGGTTATTGACACAAGTGTGATGAAGCCTGCAACTTTAAAGGCAAGGATTATTTCACGATTTTCTCATCTGGAGAGCAGTATGCTTTCCGTGAACATTACTTCTTTTGGCTTCAAGTATGGTATTCCCATTGATGCCGATCTTATATTCGATGTGCGCTTCCTGCCTAATCCCCACTATGTGGATCAACTACGTCCCCACACTGGACAGGATAGCGATGTATATGATTATGTCATGAAATGGCCCGAGACTCAGGCATTCTTGACCAAGTTGCTGGATATGTTACACTTTTTGATTCCGCAATATCGCAAAGAAGGCAAAAGCCAGGTCATTATCGGCATTGGCTGTACTGGCGGTAAGCATCGTTCTGTTGCAATATCGGAGTATTTAGGAAAAATGCTGGGTGCCAGCGAGACAGAATCTGTTTCTGTTTCGCATCGGGATGCTGATCGGGACCGGCATTAATGAGGTGAAATCATGAAAGAGACCGGATCACAACGGGAGCGCCCACGTATAGTTGTTATGGGCGGCGGAACCGGCTTGTCCGTCATGCTGCGGGGCTTAAAGCAAAAGCCGCTAGATATTACGGCTATTGTTACAGTCGCTGACGATGGCGGAAGTTCCGGGATTTTGCGCAGTGAGCTGCAGATGCCCCCCCCAGGGGATATTCGCAATGTGCTGACTGCCTTGGCTGACGTGGAACCAGTGATGTCAGATATGCTGAAATACCGTTTCGGTGCGGGATCAGGATTGTCAGGCCATAGTCTGGGCAATCTGATTTTAGCAGCGATGACCGATATATCGGGAGATTTTGTAACGGCGGTGCGTGAGCTTAGCCGTGTATTTGCTGTCCGGGGACGTGTGCTGCCAGCAGCCGAGGAAGGCGTTGTGCTAAGCGCCGAAATGGAGGATGGCACGGTGATTACCGGAGAGTCCAAGATCCCAGAAGCGGGCGGACGAATCAAACGCGTCTTTCTTGAACCGACTCACGTGGAGCCGTTGCCTGAGGCTGTAGAGGCCATTAATGAAGCTGATGCGATTTTGATTGGCCCCGGCAGTCTATATACCAGCATATTACCGAATTTGCTTGTACCTAAACTCGCTGAAGCTGTAGTGAAATCAGACGCTATCAAAATATTTGTCTGTAACGTTATGACCCAGCCTGGTGAAACCGATGGCTATACAGTAGGAGACCATCTGCAAGCTATTTTTGAGCATGTAGGGCATCATCTCTTCGACTATGTCATTGTAAATAACGGAGAAATTCCACCCCAAGTACAGGAAATGTATGCCGAGCAGGGAGCCAAGCCAGTTCAAGTAGACATGGGCGAGCTGACCGACCGGGGATATAAAGTGGTGGCAGATACATTAGTTCTGTTCCGCACGTATTTACGGCATGATGCAGACAAATTGAGCCAGCATATTTACCAATTGGTACAAAACTGGATATTAAGAAGGAGGTGAGTCCCTTGTCCTTTGCGGCACAAACGAAAAAAGAGCTTACGATGATTGAAAGCCAGTCCTGCTGTGAGAAAGCGGAACTATCTGCGCTCATACGTATGCTCGGATCCGTACAACTGTCGAATAAAAGGGTGATATTGGACGTGTCCACAGAAAATGCCGCGATTGCAAGGCGGATTTACTCCTTGATCAAGAAGCATTTTCAACTTCATATCGAACTGCTTGTACGGAAAAAAATGCGCTTGAAAAAAAATAATGTGTACATTGTCCGTATTCCTAATGATGTGCAACAACTGCTAAAGGATCTTTATATCGTCTCAGAAGGTTTCTTGTTCACTGACGGGATTAATCGGGATATTGTTCGGAAAAACTGTTGTAAGAGAGCTTATTTACGGGGCGCCTTTATGGCAGGTGGCTCTGTCAACAATCCTGAAGGATCATCTTACCACCTTGAAATTTCTTCGATGTATGAGGAGCATTGTCAGGCACTCGTTGATCTTGCGAATGAGTTTCATCTAAATGCTCGCTGTATTGAGCGAAAAAAGGGTTTTATTCTCTACATCAAGGAAGGCGAGAAGATCATTGAGCTGCTTAGCATCATTGGGGCGCATCAAGCCTTGTTCAAATTTGAAGATGTACGCATTATGCGCGATATGCGCAATTCCGTGAATCGTATTGTCAATTGTGAAACGGCTAATTTGAACAAGACAATTGGAGCTGCTGTCCGGCAAATTGAGAATATTAAGTTGCTGGAGAGAGAAGTTGGCTTGGAGACCTTGCCGGATAAACTGCGTGAAGTGGCAGAAGTTCGGCTCGCTCATCCCGATTTGAATTTGAAAGAAGTCGGGGAAATGCTCAAAGGGGTCGTGAGTAAATCGGGTGTAAATCATCGGCTTCGCAAAATTGATGAGATGGCTGACAAAATCAGGGGCGAAAATGGCCTGATTCCGTAAAAAGAATGTTGGTGGGGCTTTTAGCCCCAGTTTTTTTAGTTTTTTTTCTAGTGTCTGTCCCGGGTTAATGTTATAATGTGATAAATAAAATGGAGTAAGTAGTGTCCAGATTTATTTGATGAGGGGGTAAGCTGACATGTCAAAACATCCGGTAGTCGTACGTTTGAAAACAGGACTGCACGCCAGACCTGCTGCGTTGTTCGTACAGGAAGCGAATAAATATTCATCTGAGATTTTTGTGGAAAAAGATGACAAAAAGGTTAATGCCAAGAGCATCATGGGTATTATGAGTCTTGCCATCAGCACAGGTACTGAAATCAATATTAGTGCTGAAGGTGCGGATGCCGAACAGGCTGTAAACGCTTTAGTAAGTCTGGTTAGTAAGGTAGAGCTGGAAAATCAATAAACAAAGACTTGTTTTGTAATATGGTGTATGATCTTAGTGAAAAGCCCCTTTGGGGCTTTTTTTATATCCAGAAAAAAGTCTTCGAACACTCCTCAGTTAACTGTTTTATGTGTGGATTTATTGGATATAGAGGCCGTATTAAGTTCAAACTATAAATAATGAAAATCCTCGTGGTCATGCTCTGTTTCGGAAATTTGTACGCTTGGCTGCAACCTTTTTCCGTCTTTTCCGTCTGGAAGGTACAAACATTTACTAGAAAGAGGTTGAATTCAATGAGACTTTGGACAAAAACAGTAGCCACAGCAGTTCTCACAGGTGCATTAATAGCAGGGGGAGTAGCAGGAGGATTATGGACAGGGGCAGATCGTGCTTATGCTGCGTCAACAGCTTCGACGGTAAACGGTGTAATTAATGTGACTGGAAGCGGGGAAGTATTGGCAAAGCCCAATATTGCTTATCTCTCTATCGGTGTACAATCGGAAGGGAATACGGCAGCCGCTGCTCAAAAAGCTAATGCTACAAAATTGAACAAGGTTACACAACTGCTGAAAGAAAAGTGGAGCATCAGCGGAGATGACATTCAGACCAGCCAGTTTTATGTACAGCCTAACTACACCTATAACGAAAAAGAAGGGCAGAAGCTCAAAGGCTACACTGCCAACCATACAATTTCCGTTAAATACCGCGATTTGGATAAAATAGGTCAGTTGTTGGATGAGGCGACCAAGTCCGGAGCCAATAACGTAGATAATATTCGTTTTTCCGTGGAAGATCCTTCGACTTATGAGGAAGAAGCCATTACTAAAGCATTGGGAAGCGCACAATCTAAAGCTAGTGCTGTAGCTAAAGCGGCCAAACGCGGATTAGGTGCTCTTGTGAATGTGACGGTAGATGGCGGAGAAGCACAAGTCTTTACACAACGTGAAAATGCCATGTCAAAATCGCTCATGGATTTAGCAGGTAGCGGGACAGAGATACAATCGGGGCAAGTAACAGTGAAAGTTCAGGTGTCGGCTCAATACGAAATGAACTAATATAGATCATCAAACGAAGCCACAAGCGGCCTGCATCATGCGCAGGCTGGCTTGCTGGCTTTTTTTGTATACCGAAACCTTTTTGTAATGAGTCTGTCATAGCTAAGGGTTACTAGGTGTACAGATTGAAATCGGGGAGTGTACAGATTGTAAACTACATACAATGGGGTATAGATATAATAAGTAAAGTGATTATTTACACATAGACAATACAGAAATAATAACAGGAGGAATACTTAATATGAATAAGCATACGAAAAAATGGGGTTCAGCACTGCTGGCAGCAGGGATTTTAGCAGGAATCGCAGCTGTTCCCGTTTCATATATCCAGGCAGCATCGATTAAACAGCAGCAAGCGGCAACACAGCAACCAGGAATCACTATCCAATGGAATGGTAAAACGTTGCCCGCTAAAGGTGTTCAAGTGAACGGGAGTACAATGATTCCGGTGGCCGCACTGCGTGACAGCTTGGGGATTCCAGTAAGCTATGATGCGAAAGCAACGACATATACCGTAGGTAGCGGGTACAATAAACTTTACATTATGGCTTCTTCCTCGGATGCCTACGTCAACGTCAATGGAATCAATACACGTAGTATGGATGCCAAACAGATCGCTGGGAAGCTATACATTCCTATGAGTCTGTTGAAAGACTATCTAGGCATAGATGCTCAATGGAACGCAGCTCAGAAGACAGTAACGCTAAGTAAAAGTCAGCTAAACCCGATCACAATTGCGTCTCAAACACTTCCAGCTTCGAGTAATGCGAAGGTATCTTACAAAGTTAAGTATCCGCAAATCAGCGGCAGCCAGCTGAATCCTGAGGCAGAGCAGGCCATTAACCATGTGCTTAAAAAGCATGCAGAGGGTATATTGGCAGCAGGCAAAAAGATGGTGGCTGAGGGAGAGGCTACAACAGAAAGACCGTATGATTTCGAAAATGATTTTGCAATTGCCTATAACAAGGACGGTATTCTAAGTGTGATTATGCAGGATTACTCGTATATGGGTGGCGCACATGGAATGACGGTACGTAAAGGATATACGTTCTCGCTCGCTGATGGTAAACTGCTGCAGTTGTCTGACGTATTGAAGGCGAATCCAAATTACAAAAAGTTCCTCAATGCTGATTTGAAGAAAAAAATCGATGCGCTTCAGGCTGGTGAAGGATTCGGTAAATTTAAAGAGTTGGCGGCAGATCAGAATTTTTATGTGACGAACAGTGGAGTAACAATCGTGTTTGATTTGTATGATTATGCGCCATACGCGTATGGAATTCCGGAGTTTACCTACTCGTTCGGTCAACTGCTGCCTCAAGGCGGAAAGCCTTTTGCGGGACAGATTTAATAGTAGAAATGAGTAAGTTGGACTGTCTATACTCTAAAAAACAATAAAGCAAAAAAGCTGCCTACCGGATAATAACATCCGGAGCAGCTTTTTCATTTACCAGCTATCGAGAGGCAAATTTTTTCTCTTATACACCTTCTGGAGAGGAGCTAGTTAGCACTTTATCAATAATACCGTATTCTTTGGCATCATCAGCAGACATGAAGTAGTCACGGTCTGTATCTTTTTCAATACGTTCCAGTGGTTGGCCTGTGCGATCTGCGAGAATGCGGTTCAGTTTATCACGCATTTTCAGAATGCGGCGTGCGCGGATTTCGATATCCGTTGCCTGGCCTTGTGCACCACCCAGAGGTTGGTGAATCATAATTTCACTGTTTGGCAAAGCGAAACGTTTACCTTTGGCGCCTGCATTCAGCAAGAACGCGCCCATGGAAGCCGCCATACCTACACAAATCGTAGATACATCAGGTTTAATGTATTGCATCGTATCGAAAATGGCCATACCAGCTGTAATGGAACCGCCAGGACTGTTAATATACAAGTGAATATCTTTTTCAGGATCTTCGGCAGCCAAAAACAGCATTTGCGCAATTATAGAGTTGGCTACAACGTCATTGACGTCCGAGCCTAACAAAATAATGCGATCCTTTAACAGTCTGGAATAAATGTCATAGGCGCGTTCGCCGCGGTTACTTTGTTCTACTACCATAGGAACATAGCTCACGTCAAAAAACCTCCCTTAAATATCGTTAGTGGATTTGGTGGACATGCCGAGTACACGTCCCTTATTTATAAACTGTTACCGTATTAACCACATGATAAACAATTTCAAACAAAAAGTCAAAGAAAGTCAAACTAATGATTAAAAAAAAGAGCCCTCAGCGCTCTTATTGGTTAAAACATTATATAGAAGCATTTAAGCGTTCATTTAAAATGGCGCGCCCGCGAGGAATCGAACCTCGATCTCAGGCTCCGGAGGCCTACGTCATATCCGTTGGACCACGGGCGCATAGTTGATTCAATGCAAACAACTAACTAATTAAACAGCTAATTGGAAACAAAGATGATTATATGATATACAGCAGTGAATTGCAAGCTTTTATTAAATGCGCATATTCAGACAAATGGTTGAGAAATATAGGTTCAGATAGACTTGCATATGGAGCAAATATTGGTTAAGATATACGTGGGACTTAAAAAGTTATCCCGGGACGTTTTAAGACCAGTTAGAGACAGAACTTAGAAGTGTGCGGGAGTGGAAAGCATGCGAAAGATATTAGAAATACAGAAGCAGCTTCTGCCCGACCTCATGGATGTTTTGAAAAAAAGGTACACGATCCTGCATCAGATTATGCTGTCCGATGTTGTTGGACGCAGAACACTGGCAGCTTCACTGAACATGACCGAGCGCGTGTTGCGCGCCGAAACCGATCTTCTTAAAGCTCAGGGGCTAATTGAGATTGAGAGTGTAGGCATGAAGGTGAGCAAAGCAGGACTGGATCTGCTGGAACAGCTGGAGCCGATTGCGAATAACTTGTTCGGCCTGTCCCAATTGGAGGACCAGATTCGTCAAGCCTATGGTTTGAGGAAGGTGGTTGTCGTTCCAGGGGATTCGGATGTTTCTCCGTTAACAAAGCAGGAGCTGGGGCGCGCTGGAGCAAAAGCGTTGCTAAGTGTTATGGACGACGAGGATGTGGTCGCTGTAACAGGTGGCACGACGATTGCAGACGTGGCGGAACAACTGGCATTGCCTTCTAATGGCCCCCTTAAGGGTGGGTGGTTTGTACCGGCACGCGGGGGTTTGGGAGAAAGCATGGAAATGCAGGCCAACACAATTGCTTCCACAATGGCTCGCAAGGTCGGCGCTCAATACCGTCTGCTCCATGTACCGGATTTGCTCAGCAATCATGCTTACAACTCCTTGCTTGAAGATACGAACATTCAGGATATATTGAGCCTGATTCGCGAGAGTCGTATCATCATTCACGGGATAGGCAACGCCATAGCGATGGCACATAGACGTAAACTTGATCCCGAAACCTTTGCCCAGATCAGCAGTGAAGGGGCGGTAGCCGAATCGTTTGGTTATTATTTTAACGAAGATGGCGTCGTTGTTCACAGAATGCTGACGCTTGGACTCCGATTGGAGGACATTAGGCGTACCGATACGGTTCTAGGTGTAGCTGGAGGCAAGAACAAGGCGGCCGCTATTCATGCGGTACTGCGTTTCGGGCAAGAAGACATTCTGGTCACCGACGAAGGCGCTGCTGTTGAGATTGTAAGTCGTTATTTAAATGATTAATATAGGATTTATGAATCGTGTTGTCTTGACAGGCTTTCGGGTCTGTCTTGAATATATAAAACTAAACTAAACGAACTTTGGGAGGAACTCACTCATGACAGTTAAAGTTGGTATTAATGGTTTCGGACGTATTGGACGCCTTGCTTTCCGTCGGATTCAAAACGTGGAAGGTATTGAAGTAGTAGCAATCAATGACTTGACAGATTCCAAAATGTTGGCACATTTGTTGAAATATGATACAACACAAGGTAATTTCCAAGGACAAGTAGAAGTACATGATGGCTTCTTCAAAGTAAACGGTAAAGAAGTTAAAGTTTTGGCTAACCGCAACCCTGAAGAACTGCCTTGGGGAGACCTGGGTGTAGACATCGTTCTGGAATGCACAGGTTTCTTCACAACTAAAGAAGCTGCTGAGAAACATTTGAAAGGCGGCGCTAAAAAAGTTGTTATCTCCGCTCCAGCTACTGGCGACATGAAAACTGTCGTTTACAACGTAAACCATGAAATTCTGGATGGAACTGAAACTGTAATCTCTGGTGCTTCTTGCACAACGAACTGCCTGGCTCCTATGGCTAAAACACTGCAAGATAAATTTGGTATCGTTGAAGGTTTGATGACTACAATTCATGCTTACACTGGCGACCAAAACACTTTGGATGCTCCACATGCTAAAGGTGACTTCCGTCGTGCTCGTGCAGCAGCTGAAAACATCATTCCTAACACAACTGGTGCTGCTAAAGCAATCGGTTTGGTTATCCCTGAGTTGAAAGGTAAATTGGATGGCGCGGCTCAACGTGTTCCAGTACCTACAGGTTCCCTGACTGAGTTGGTAACAGTTCTGGAGAAAAACGTAACTGCTGAAGAAATCAACGCAGCGATGAAAGAAGCTTCCGATCCTGAAACTTATGGATACACTGAAGATCAAATCGTTTCTTCCGACATCAAAGGCCTCACTTTCGGTTCTTTGTTCGATGCAACTCAAACTAAAGTTCTGACTGTCGGCGACAAACAACTGGTGAAAACTGTAGCTTGGTATGACAACGAAATGTCCTACACTGCACAATTGATCCGCACGTTGGAATACTTCGCTAAACTGGCTAAATAATAAGAACTTTCTTATTAGCAACATCATAGAGCGGAAACAGGTTATTGTTTCCGCTCTTTATATATCAAAATGTGCCTTAAATTCCTGTTTCGTAAAATTATAAGGGTGCGGAGGAATATGGAGATGAACAAAAAGAGCGTACGTGATATAGAACTGAATGGAAAACGGGTGTTTGTTCGTGTAGATTTTAACGTTCCGGTTGAAGACGGTAAAATTACAGATGACAAGCGTATTCGTGAAACCTTGCCAACCATTAACTACCTGATTGAAAAAGGTGCAAAAGTTATTTTGGCGAGTCACTTTGGACGTCCAAAAGGTCAGGTTGTTGAATCCATGCGTCTGACTCCTGTTGGCGTACGTTTGTCTGAACTGCTGAAAAAGCCAGTAGTTAAAGTGGACGAAGCGGTAGGCGAAGCTGTTAAAGCGAAAGTGGCTGAACTGCAAAACGGCGACGTGCTGTTGCTTGAAAATGTACGTTTCTATGCAGGAGAAGAAAAGAATGATCCTGAGTTGGCGAAGCAATTTGCTGAATTGGCTGACGTTTTCGTGAATGACGCATTCGGCGCAGCACACCGTGCTCATGCTTCCACTGAAGGTATCGCTCATATTCTTCCGGCTGTTTCCGGCCTGCTGATGGAAAAAGAATTGTCTGTTATTGGTAAAGCTCTGTCGAATCCAGATCGTCCTTTTACAGCCATTATCGGCGGTTCCAAAGTAAAAGACAAAATCGACGTGATCGACAACCTGCTGAACATTGCAGATAACGTAATCATTGGTGGCGGTTTGACTTATACATTCTTCAAAGCTCAAGGTTATGAAGTGGGTCAATCTTTGCTGGATGAATCCAAACTGGACGTAGCTCTTGGATTTATCGAAAAAGCGAAGAAACTCGGCAAAAACTTCTATCTTCCGGTAGATATTGTTGTGTCTGACGATTTCAGCGCTACGGCGAACACAGACATTGTGGATATCGACGGCATTCCTGCAGCTTGGGAAGGCGTGGACATTGGACCGAAAACACGTAAAATCTATGCAGATGTAATCAAAAACTCCAAACTGGTTGTATGGAACGGACCAATGGGCGTATTTGAAATCGAGCCTTTCGCTGGTGGTACTCGTGAAGTAGCGGAAGCTTGCGCAACAACTGAAGCATACACCATCATTGGTGGCGGTGATTCTGCGGCTGCGGCTGAAAAATTCCACTTGGCTGACAAGATGGATCATATTTCCACTGGCGGCGGCGCATCTCTGGAATTTATGGAAGGCAAAGCACTTCCGGGTGTTGTTGCACTGAACGATAAATAATCAAACGCACTATGCGTGAATAAAGCTTTAGGGCACCTAATAGTTAGGAGTTGAAACCATTGAGAACACCGATTATCGCGGGTAACTGGAAGATGTTTAAAACCGTACCAGAAGCTAAAACTTTCATCGAAGAGATCAAAGGCAAAGCAGAGGTTGCAGGAGTGGAAAGCGTGATTTGCGCACCATTTACGAATCTTCCTGCTCTGGTTGAAGCAGTAAAAGGCACGTCTATTAAAATTGGCGCACAAAACCTGCACTTTGCAGAAGATGGTGCATTTACAGGTGAAATTAGCGGCGGAATGCTGAAAGATCTGGGCGTAGACTACGTTGTGATCGGACACTCCGAACGTCGTGAATATTTTAATGAAACAGACGAAACGGTGAACAAAAAGGTTCATGCGGCATTCCGTCATGACCTGACTCCAATCGTATGTGTAGGCGAAAAGCTGGAAGATCGTGAAGCTGGACAAACCAAAGAAGTTGTAAAAGTGCAAACTGTAGCAGCTTTTGCTGGTTTGGCTAAGGATCAGGCTGCACAAGTAGTTGTTGCTTATGAGCCAATCTGGGCCATCGGAACAGGCAAATCCTCCACTTCGCAGGATGCGAATGAAGTGATTTCCTATATCCGCAGTCTGATTAAAGAGCTGTATGATGAAAATACAGCAAATGCTGTACGTATTCAGTATGGTGGTAGTGTAAAACCTGAAAATGTTACTGAGTACCTGGGTCAAAGCGATATCGACGGCGCGCTCGTGGGCGGTGCCAGTCTTCAACCGGCGTCGTACATCGCGCTTGTTGAGGGGGCGAAGTAAGATGACAGCACCAAAACCGGTAGCTTTAATTATTATGGACGGGTTCGGACTGCGTGACACCGTGGAAGGCAATGCGGTTGCACAGGCCAACAAACCGAATTACGACCGGTATTTACAACAGTATCCTCATACAACGCTGACGGCTTCTGGCGAAGCAGTAGGTTTGCCGGAAGGACAAATGGGTAACTCTGAAGTGGGTCACTTGAACATCGGCGCAGGCCGTATCGTATATCAAGACTTGACTCGTATTTCGAAGTCCATCCGTGAAGGTGAATTCTACGACAATGAAACACTGGTTAAAGCAGTGCAACATGCCAAGAAGAACAACACGAAACTTCACCTGTACGGACTTCTGTCCGACGGCGGCGTGCATAGCCATATCAGCCATCTGTTCGCTATGCTGGACTTGGCGAAAAAAGAAGGCCTAACAGAAGTGTACATTCATGCTTTCATGGATGGACGCGACGTTATGCCAGACAGCGGCGTAGGCTTCATGCAGCAGCTGATCGCTAAAATTCAAGAAGTGGGCGTAGGTAAAATTGCGACTGTACAAGGACGCTATTATGCTATGGACCGCGACAAACGTTGGGAACGTGTAGAGAAATCTTACCGTGCAATCGTATACGGAGAAGGACCTCAATACACAGATCCAATGGAAGCATTGAAAGAATCGTATGAAAAATCAGTGTTCGACGAATTTGTGGAGCCAACTGTTATTGTGAAGGCTGACGGAAGTCCTGTAGGGCTGGTCGAAAGCAATGACTCTGTTATCTTCCTCAACTTCCGTCCTGACCGTGCGATTCAACTGTCTCAGGTATTTACAAACGCGGACTTCCGTGGTTTTGACCGTGGCCCGAAATGGCCTAAAGATTTGCACTTTGTTTGCCTGACGTTGTTCAGCGAAACGGTTGAGGGCTTTGTAGCTTACGAACCGAAAAATCTGGATAACACGTTTGGTGAAGTGTTGGTTCAAAACAACAAGAAGCAATTGCGTATTGCCGAGACTGAAAAATATCCGCACGTTACTTTCTTTTTCAGTGGCGGACGTGATGTGGAGCTTCCTGGCGAAACTCGTATTTTGATCAACTCGCCTAAAGTGGCTACATATGACTTGCAGCCGGAAATGAGTGCGTATGAAGTAGCGGATGCTGCTGTTAAGGAAATCGAAGCCGACAAGCATGATGCGATTATCCTGAACTTTGCCAATCCGGATATGGTTGGACACTCCGGTATGCTGGAGCCAACGATTAAGGCGGTAGAGACGACGGATGAATGTGTTGGACGTGTTGTAGATGCGGTTAAAGCCAAAGGTGGCGTGGTTATTATCATTGCCGACCATGGTAACGCGGATATGGAAATTGATGAGCAGGGACGTCCGTTCACAGCTCACACAACGAATCCGGTTCCGTTCATTTTGACTGACGAAAGTATCGTTTTGCGTGAGCATGGAATATTGGCTGACGTAGCTCCAACGCTTCTGGATTTGATGCAACTTCCGCAACCTGCGGAAATGACAGGAAAATCTATGATTGCATCCCGCAAGTAAGCTTGATTTAATAAGTATAGGCTTGACCAATAAATCATGATTCACAAAGGAGATTAAGTACAAATGACTATTATTTCTGACGTGTACGCTCGCGAAGTCCTCGACTCCCGTGGTAACCCTACGGTTGAAGTTGAAGTATATCTGGAATCCGGTGCTATCGGTAGTGCTATCGTTCCTTCCGGTGCCTCCACAGGCGCTCACGAAGCTGTAGAACTTCGTGATAACGACAAATCCCGTTACCTGGGTAAAGGCGTTCTGCAAGCTGTTAAAAACGTGAACGAAATTATTGCTCCTGAAGTAATCGGCTTGGATGCTGTGAACCAAGTAGAAATCGACACGCTGATGATCAAATTGGATGGTACACATAACAAAGGTAAATTGGGTGCAAACGCAATTCTGGCAGTATCCATGGCTGTAGCTCGCGCTGCTGCTGAAGCTCTGGGCTTGCCACTGTACACTTACCTAGGCGGATTCAATGCTAAACAATTGCCAGTACCAATGATGAACATCGTTAACGGTGGCGCTCATGCCGACAATAACGTTGACGTACAAGAGTTCATGGTTCTGCCTGTAGGCGCTCCTACATTTAAAGAAGCTCTGCGTGTAGGCGCAGAAATCTTCCACAACCTGAAATCCGTACTGAACTCCAAAGGTTTGAACACAGCTGTTGGTGATGAAGGTGGTTTTGCTCCTAACTTCAAATCTAACGAAGAAGCTCTGTCCACTATTATCGAAGCGATCGAAAAAGCTGGTTACAAACCAGGTGTTGACGTATTCCTCGGTATGGACGTTGCTTCCACTGAGTTCTTCAAAGATGGAAAATATACTTTGGAAGGCGAAGGCAAATCCTTCACTTCTGCTGAGTTCGTTGACCTGCTTGCTTCTTGGGTTGATAAATACCCAATCATCACTATTGAAGATGGTTGCTCCGAAGATGACTGGGAAGGTTGGAAATTGCTCACTGAAAAATTGGGCAACAAAATCCAATTGGTTGGTGACGACCTGTTCGTAACAAACACAGAGCGTCTGGCTAAAGGTATCGATGAAAACATCGGTAACTCCATCCTGATCAAAGTAAACCAAATCGGTACGCTGACTGAAACATTCGATGCTATCGAATTGGCTAAACGTGCAGGATACACAGCTGTTATCTCTCACCGTTCCGGTGAATCCGAAGACAGCACAATCGCTGATATCGCTGTTGCAACAAATGCAGGCCAAATTAAAACAGGTGCTCCTTCCCGTACTGACCGTATTGCGAAGTACAACCAATTGCTCCGCATTGAGGATCAACTGGGTGAACTGGCTCAATACCACGGCCTGAAATCTTTCTACAACCTGAAAAAATAATATTGCGCAAAAATGCTGATGGCGTCTCTTGACTCATGGTTTATGATCACGAAGTCTGAACGCTCAAAGCTTTTACGCATGAATAAAACAGGCCTACTCGCCACCGCGAGCAGGTCTGTTTTTTGTTATTATGGATGTGTATGAGAATTTATAACTTTGCAAAGGCTTAATGGCTGAGTGACTTGCTATAGCTGTTGTTATCTACTGGAAGCTGTGGTAGAATAAAAATAGTGTTTTGCGTTAATTTCCGGCTATTTATAACATGATATGTACATGTTTTCATAAAAGAGGCTGTGTTGTTTTGCAAAACAGATGTATAAGCTCAGGAGGTGGGATTTTTCATGGAAATCTTTTTGAAAGTGCTGCTCGTTGTGTTCTCGATTGCTGTTATTGCGGTTGTTTTACTGCAAAAGGGGAAAAGTGCAGGTTTGTCCGGTGCCATCTCTGGCGGTGCTGAGCATCTGTTCGGCAAGACAAAAGCTCGCGGTATGGATTTGATTTTACAACGCGCAACTGCTGTTTTGGGTGCGGGTTTCATGATCGTTTCTGTTTTAGTTGCATTTTTTGCAAAATAAGATAAATATGTACCTTAAGCCTTCGTTTCGCGGGAAACGGGGGCTTTTTTTAGATTTTGGACAGGCAGGGATGCCGTCGATTAAATTCGTGTATACTAGGGTATGAGTATATTAAGAGCCTTGTATCAGGAACAAGGACATGCGGATTTTATTACTGAAAATTAAAGGTCACCCGAGGTGGACAATATTATGATAACAGAGCAACAACTACTCGATTTTATGCGCGAGACCGCATACAAACCCATGACTTACCAGGAGCTGGAGCAGCATTTTGATATTAAGGATGCCGAAGATTTCCGTGAATTTCTTAAGCTTTTGAATGCCTTGGAGGAAGAGGGGGAAATTCTGCTGACCCGCACAAACCGTTATGGCGTGCCGGAACGGATGGATTTGCAGCGTGGGCGTTTGCAGGCTCATGCCAAGGGATTTGCCTTTTTGATTCCAGAGGACCGGGAGCACCCGGATGTATATATTCATGCTAACGACTTAAAGAGTGCGATGAATGGAGATACGGTACTGGTAAGAGTGACGTCGAAGGGACCTGCGGGTGGCCGATTAGAAGGCGAAGTTGTGCGGATCGTGAAGCGCGCAGTGCTTCAAGTAGTAGGCGTGTTTCAGAGCCACGAAGCATACGGTTTTGTTTTGCCGGATGATAAGCGCATTAACCGGGATATTTTCATTCCAAAGGATAGCTTCAACGGAGCTGTGAACGGGCAAAAGGTCGTTGTGCGCATTGTGAGCTATCCAGAAGGACGAGCTGCGGCGGAAGGCGAAGTGTTGGAGGTTTTGGGTCATAAGGATGATCCAGGCGTTGACATTTTGTCCGTTATTCGCAAGCATCAGCTTCCGGAAGCTTTTCCAGATGAAGTGACAGAGGAAGCCGAGAATGCTCCCGACGCGATTACGGAAGAAGAGATTGTACGTCAGGGACGGCGCGATCTGCGTGATAAGATCATTGTTACCATTGATGGTGAGGATGCCAAAGACCTGGATGATGCTGTCAATGTAGAGCGCTTGCCGAACGGAAACTACCGTCTGGGCGTTCATATTGCCGACGTAGGGTATTATGTGCGTGAGAACTCCAAGCTGGATCAGGAGGCATATAACCGCGGTTGTAGCGTGTATTTGGTTGACCGTGTCATTCCTATGCTTCCACATCGACTTTCGAATGGAATATGTTCTTTGAATCCACAGGTGGATCGACTGACTTTATCCTGTGAGATGGAATTCAATGAGCATATGAAGGTTGTAAAGCATGATATTTTCACCAGTGTGATTAAAACGAAGGAACGGATGACGTACACTAACGTTCGCAAAATCCTCGAAGAGGAAGATGCTGAACTGATGGAACGGTACAAGGATCTGGTTGATGTATTCGGCACGATGAAGGAATTGGCATTGAAGCTGCGTGCTAATCGAATGCGCCGAGGTGCAGTTGATTTTGATTTTGATGAAGCCAAAGTGATTGTTGATGATGAAGGTAAAGCTGTCGATATTGTGAAGAGGGATCGTACGATAGCTGAACAAATTATTGAAGAGTTTATGTTGGCGGCCAATGAAACGGTAGCTGAACATTTCCATTGGCTCAAAGTACCTTTCTTGTACCGGATTCATGAGGACCCAGATCCAGAGAAGCTGCAAAACTTTATGGCTTTCGCAGCTAATTTTGGGCATCAGATCAAAGGTAGAGGGAATTCCATTCATCCGCGTGCACTGCAAACGTTGCTGGAAGACATTCAGGGTACGAAGGAGCAAACCGTGCTTAGCACGATGATGCTGCGTTCGATGAAGCAGGCAAAGTATGATGCGGAGTCGACAGGTCATTTTGGACTAGCAGCGGAATATTACTCTCATTTTACATCGCCGATTCGTCGTTACCCTGACTTGGTGATTCACCGTGTCATTCGTGAGGTATTGGAGAATGGCGGGGCTTTAACAGCCGAACGTCAGGAATATTTGACTGCACGTATGCCTGATATTGCGCAGCAATCTTCCGAGCGTGAGCGTGTAGCTGTGGATGCAGAGCGTGATACAGAGCAGATGAAAAAGGCTGAGTACATGCTGGATAAGGTCGGCGAGGAATTCGAGGGAATCATCAGCAGTGTAACCAGCTTCGGAATGTTCATAGAGCTCGACAATACAGTGGAGGGTCTGACGCGACTGAGTGCGCTTACGGACGACTATTATCATTTTGACGAGCAGCATATGGCGTTGATCGGCGAACGCACTTCCAAGGTGTTCCGCATTGGAGATGAGGTTAAGGTTCGGGTCGCGCGTGTAAATATGGAAGATTACACAATTGACTTTGAACTTGTCGATATGAAGCAACGGCAACGCCGTGAACGGACTGGCGGTACAGGACAGGGCGGAGGCTTTGCGCGTGGCGAGAGCCGTGGTAAAGGCAAAGGCCGAGAAGGGCGTGACCGCAAGGGCGGCAAGGATAAGACTGGCAAAGAGGGTAAAGGCAGTCGTGATGTTACCGGGAAGCCAAAAGAGGCTGGCGCAGGTAACGGAGGCATTAGCACCGCAGGCCGTTCAGGGCGCGGCGGTGGGAACGGGGCAGGAGCTGGTTCAGCTAGCAGCTTCGGCTTTGGCAGTGGCAAGGGCGGGTATAACTCGCCAGCATCCGGGGCAAGCAAGCGACGGAAGAAGACGTCTGCCAGCGGTATTTTCATCGGCGGAGCAGCTACACCAGGAAGTGATGCCAGACCAAACGGTGAAGGCGCAGCACGACGCAAACGGAAGAATAAGGGCGGAAGTGGCGGCAATAGCACCGCTGGCTTTGTGCGGAAAAAGAAGAAGTAGGTGGCTATACTTGCTTGCTAGAAGGCAGGAGTCTTCTTTCGTGGCAGGGTATGAAACTAATCATGCGACTTAGGTATAAAGGCGGTTTCTGTCTGCAGTAACGGATAGAAGCCGCCTTGTTTTAAGTGTGATGTTAGTGTTAGTTAGAAATGTAGAAGGCTTGACCCTTCTTGCTTTTACCATCTGAAATTTGTTACAATATATTTCTAGGTGGCTCTTTGTAGCCAGATTTTGATGCCTGGATTTCAAGAGTGAATTACGTTATTCATAAGGAGTGGTATTCATGGGTAAGAAGGCAGACGGGAAAGTGCTCGCCCAGAACAAAAAAGCTTCCCATGACTATTTTATTGAGGACACCTACGAGGCGGGCATGGTATTAACGGGAACGGAAATTAAGTCTCTGCGAAATGGTCGTTCCAATATAAGTGATGCATTTGCTACGATCCGTAATGGCGAAATTCATATTCACAATATGCATATCAGTCCTTTTGAGCAAGGTAATCGTAATAATCCTACCGATCCGACGCGTACGCGTAAGCTGCTGTTGCATAAAGAGCAGATTCGCAAGCTTATCGGTCTGTCCAAACAGGAAGGTTACACGATTGTTCCGTTAAAGATTTATGTTCGCAATGGTTATGCCAAGCTTTTGCTCGGACTGGGTAGAGGTAAAAAGCAGTATGATAAACGTGATGCTGCCGCTAAACGCGATGCACAACGTGATATCCAACGCGCTTTGCGCGAGAAGCAGAAAATTGCGAGATAAGTTATTGTATTATTAGTTATGGTACAAATTACGTGGAAAAGTTACTTGTTCCTCTAATGGTGCTATTTTATAAGGCTTAAATGGCTTCATTTCGTTTCGTAATGACCTGTAATATGGTATACTAACGAAGTAGTCAGTTTTAAAGCTTTTAACTTTGTTCGAGTGTTGAATCTTAGGATTCAGCTTTTGATATTATGCATGCTTATGCTCCGGTATTTCCGGATTTATCCGTGGAGCCCTTTTATAATAAGGGGGCGTTTATGGATTCGACGGGGATAGTTCGAGCATGGGTAGCGGGTAGTGGGGACGCGTCCGCTTCATCAACGCTAAAGCCTATTAAACGGCAAACAACAAAACAACTACGCTTTCGCAGCCTAAGAAACTGTGTGCGTGCTTCTACTCTGCATCGCCCATGTGACAGGGATAGGGGCTAACAAATAGTGGGATACGCTGTCTCATCTCCGCCTGCGGTGAGCTGAAGAAGATAATCAGGCTGACCCAACGTATAGCCGGTTACGGGGCGATACTCGGGTGACATCAAAACTGTGACTACACCCGTAGAAGCTTATGTGTCGTTATCTTCGGACAGGGGTTCGACTCCCCTCGCCTCCATACGTAGTATCAGTAACGGACACCATTCGGTGTCCGTTTTTTCTCGTGGACTCGAAAAGGGAGGATCACTTCGGCTCGATGGCTTCTATTTTCTCTGCCATCGAATACGATAGATTCAGATATAAGGTGATATAGCTAGGACGACAAAATATTTTGACAGAATATTTATCGTGTGGGAATATTGGGGTATCTGATTTTGTAGTGAAGAGGTGTTGCCATTATCGACTAAGTAGTAGTAACCGTTAAATTAATTCATAACTGAGTTGCACAATCTACTAAAAGGGGTCTGAGAGAGATGTCTAACCTGTTTGAAAAATTTAGATTGATAACCATGGTACTTTTAATGTTATTTATGATGACTTCTAATAACTCAGGTTTTGTCTATGCTTCGTCCAACGAAATATCTGCATCTAATCCTTCACATCAGTTCATTAATGTTGCAGCTGACTCCCTCAGGTCATATGCAGTTAAATCAGACGGAACTGTATGGGGTTGGGGATCAGGGTTGAACGAAAGAGGCGAGTTGGTTGGTTACCCTAACTTTGTTGAAATTCCAGTGAAGATTCCAAATGTGAGTGAAATAACGAAAGTTGTTGGTGGGATGAATAGTTTTCAGCTTGCCTTGAAATCAGACGGAACTGTATGGTCCTGGGGATATAACAGCGAAGGTCAGCTAGGCGACGGAACAAATACTTACAGATCGAAACCTGTAATGATACATAATCTACATGATGTAATTTCTATATCAGCTGGAAGTCATCATTCACTGGCTTTAAAATCAGATGGAACAGTATGGACTTGGGGCTATAACGCATATGGAATTTTGGGGGATGGATCTTATATTGATCAATATACTCCAGTTCAAGTGAAAAATTTGTCAAATGTCATTTCTATCACAGGTAGTTATGAAAAATCAAAAGCTGTCAAATCAGATGGGACTGTGTGGGAGTGGGGATACTTAGTTAATGGTTCAAATTATCAGACCACACCAACACAAATTTTAGGAATAGAAAATGTAAAAGCACTCGCTAATATTTCTACATTAGCTACACTGGCACTTAAAGCGGATGGGACTGTCTGGGTTTGGGATGACTATAGATCAACTCCTACACAAGTTGAAAATCTAGATAACATTGTAGCTATATCAAATGGAATGGCATTGAAGTCAGATGGGAAAGTTGTATTAATTAAAGAAGACATATTCACTAATCAAATTGAAGTAACTCCAGTTGAATTAACAGATGTCACTCAAATATCTAAAACATACGCCCAATACCCCGGTCATCAACTAGCAATAAAAAAAGATGGATCGGTCTGGGCTTGGGGCGGCAACGATTATGGACAGTTAGGTGATGGTACACTTGATGATAAGCTCATACCAGTTGAGGTGAATTTCCCTGGTGATGAACTTGTCCACAGTGTTACAGGTTCCGTATACGGTATTGAGGGTATGCCAGTGGAGTATGCTACCGTAACAGCTAGCACGTATAACCAATCTTGGACGGTGACTACGGATGTGTATGGGAAATACACACTATTACTTCCTTCAGAAATTTATACATTAAGCGTTTATGCAGATGGCTATGTAGATAATTCAAAATCAAATGTAAGTGTGACTTCAAGTGCGTATGATACATTTGATTTTAACTTGGTGGGGTATGGTGGATTTGTTAAATTAGTATTTAAAGATACTGATGGCAAAGCATTAATAAATCCAATGATATCTATAAAAAGAATGGATAATAGCACCGTCTACTCAGGAGTAATTTATGGGAAAGACGAATGGGTTTATCCTTTAGGTGTTGGGACATATAACGTTACAATTGGTGAAGTCACTCGTCTTGTTGATGTTGAACTAAATAAATTATACATTTTTGACCCAATGAACTCTAAAGCTGGAAGTGTAATAAAAGGTAAGGTGAGTGGAGTTGATGGCTATCCAGTGGAGCAAGCTACGGTAATTGCTAGTACGTACAATCAATTATGGACAGCTACGACCGATGTATATGGGGAATATACTCTCTCGGTTCCTTCCGGAAAATATACGTTGAATGCCTTTGCCAATGGGTATATTAAAAGTTCCAAATCAGATGTGAGTGTTACTTCTAGTGTTTATGAAACAGCTGATTTTAACCTGGTTGGCTACGGTGGATTTGTTAAATTCGTATTCAAAGATGCTGAGGGTAAACCCTTGTCAAATCCATATCTGTCCATAAGAAGAGCAGACAATACCTTTACCTACTCGGGAATCGTCTATGGAAAAGATGAGTGGATATATCCACTAAGTGTTGGAGAATATGATATCACGATTGGTGAAGTTACTCGACGCATTAATGTAAAGCTTAATGAACTATTAATACTTAATCCAGCTGACCCAAATTAAGCCGGTTACGGGGCGATACTCGGGTGACATCAAAACTGTGACTACACCCGTAGAAGCTTATGTGTCGTTATCTTCGGACAGGGGTTCGACTCCCCTCGCCTCCATTTGAGTAAGACAAGAAAGCCATCAGCCCGTGATTCTGGTTGGTGGCTTTTTATTATGGCTCTAGTAATTGAGTTGAAAGGTTTTACACAACTTGTAGCTTAAAGGTGTCTCTAAGTGTTCTGGCTGCTTTTCTTTTCGAAAAAGTATTGACACGGATAGAAAAGTATTATATCTTTATATCAAGATAAATAAATTAAAGATAAAAGTGATCATAAAATTTTGAATAGGGAGGTATATACATGATTACCATTTTAGAAAGAATTAATCAGCTTGCAAAAAAAGCGAAAGAAGTTGGGTTGACTGAAATTGAAAAAATGGAACAAACCGATCTTCGCAAAGAATACCTTCAAATCTTTCGGGGCTCTGTACAAAGCATTCTCTTGAATGCTACGATCTATGATCCGAATGGAGATGATGTTACTCCTGAAAAACTTAGAAAAGAACAGGCTCGAGTCGCTAAGCAATAGATTTAATTTTATTTAATATCTCTAATTTAATAATCTTAAAATAATATAATATGGAGAGTGATTCTTATGTTGGCAAGTGGATTGTTATTGATACGTTTGGTGGTTGGATTATTATTGGTGGGGCATGGAGCGCAGAAGCTTTTTGGGTGGTTTGGCGGCTATGGTCCAAAGGGTACGGGCGGTTGGATGGAATCGATTGGCATTAAGCCCGGAGTATTCATGGCAGTGGCTGCTGGGTTGATGGAATTGTTGGGAGGAGCTCTATTTGCTGTAGGATTGCTCACTCCACTGGCTGCATTGTTGATTACGGCGACTATGCTCGGAGCAATTTTCAAAGTACATGGCCAAAACGGGATCTGGGCAACGGCTAATGGCTATGAATATCCGCTAGTTCTTATTGCAGTTGTAATCGGTATTGCGTTGACAGGAGCAGGTTCATATTCCATTGATGCAATACTTAGATAAAACATGATGTTTAGGTCATTAAAAGTCATCAACAACAAAAAATAAAGGTTCCTACGATTAAAGGAGGGTTTCATATGTCACTTCAAACTACAGGTATCCATCATATTACTGCTTTTGCCGGTAATCCGCAGGAAAATGTCGACTTCTATGCCGGCGTCCTGGGACTTCGGTTAGTGAAGAAAACGATCAACTTCGATGCTCCTGAGGTTTACCACTTGTACTTTGGCAACGATGCAGGGAGTCCTGGAACGATCATTACCTTTTTTCCTGCACCAGGAACTCCCAAAGGGCGAATCGGAGGAGGCCAGGTGGGCATAACCTCGTATGTAGTACCCCCAGGTTCACTTGATTTTTGGCAGCATCGTTTGCAAAGCTTGGATATTCAAGTTACGAAAACGAGCCGTTTTTCTGAACAATATCTTCAATTCGAGGATAATGAGGGTTTACGTCTTGAGCTTGTTGAACGTGAAGAGGGAGCGAATAGTACTTGGTCTTACGGTGGCATTTCAGCCGATAAAGCAATTAAGGGGTTTGGAGGTGCCGTGCTATTTAGTGTCAATCCACAGAGAACGATGGATGCATTGGAGAGCATACTCGGATTTACGAAAATCGCTGAAGACGCCGAATATGCGCGTTATCAGTCCGTAGGAGAAATCGGCAACATCGTGGATGTCCCACTCGCCAAAATAGGTCTAGGCTTTGGTGGAGCAGGCACGGTACATCACATTGCATGGCGTGCAAAAGACTTCGAACAACATGAAGAATGGAGAAGCGCAGTCCAGCATTATGGCTATCAGCCGACTCCAATCATAGACCGCCAATATTTTAATGCGATATATTTCAGAGAAGCGGGCGGCATATTATTTGAAATTGCTACAGATCCACCGGGATTTGCTAACGATGAACCTGCTGAATCTATGGGGCAGAAATTAATGCTGCCAGAGTGGTATGAACCGCAGCGGGCTCAAATCGAGGCGAATCTGCATCCTATTAAAGTGAGAACATTAACGGAAAAACAAAAGTAAGTAAAAGTTGCATACGACTCTTCCATAAGATAGCTTGCCGAGTTTGGCCTGCTCTCATATGGAGGAGTCTTTTTATTTCGGGAAAGATTCATGTGTCTCGGGACCTTCCGGCCTCTTGCTATTCCACCAGCTTTTCAGACTTCACTAGCATTTCTCGTAATACGTGAGCGACTCGACTTTTCCGGTTCGCTGCTTTCTTTTTTATCAAGTGTAATGACTTTTTGTATGCAAGAGTATGGCTTTGATCGTAGAACTGTTTGGCTGCAATGCGTAGTGTTCTTCTTAATAACAGTGCTGATGAGCGTGTTAACCTAGAGCGGAATCCCCTGCGCAATACCCGCAACGTATTTTTGTAGGTCTCAAAATCCTCGGATGGAGGGATAAGGGCAAATAAATTTAACGAGGAGTCATGGAATCCGTAGGTTTCATACATGATTCTCAGATTTTCCGTATTTAACACGTTACCTCTAAGATAGGTTGGATGTTCCTGATGATATCCGACCACCTCTTTGATGCAATAAAAAGGAATCTTCAAGCGATGTAGTCTATAGCCAAGGTCCCAGTCCTCGAGTCCATAGAGCACAAACCGTTCATTGAAACCTCCAATACGAATCAAGTGACTGCGTTTGATGGCTACACAACGAGTAACCAGCAGCATCCAGGGGGCTACGTCCGTTGAGGCAAATTGTTTCTGCGTATTCGGAGGAACCCTTGTGGGACTAACTACTTTAGACAGTGCACCCGTTTGGTGAAGGATATCTTCTGGGGTTATGATCGGAGTAATTTTGTTTGCTGCTTCATAGTCAGCATTCCATAAGTTGGACTGCGTAAGTATGTTGCGACATTGTTCTTTTTCTTCAGGAGAAAAGTCAGGGTAATAATGGGTAAAAGCATCGTCCCACGAGTGAGGAATGCCTGAAAGCACGGACTTGGGATATTTACGGTGATAACGGCTCACGATCCTAATAAATTCCGGTAATACTACAAAGTCAGCGTCGCAGAAGATGATGTATAGCCCTCTTGCACGGCGCAGTCCCAAATTTCGAACGGCAGATCGACCGCGTTGTTCCTGATGTGACACATAGATAAGAGGATAGGATGCTTTGAAGTCTTCGACCATTTCTCTCGTTCCGTCTGTAGAACCGTCATCAGCTACAATGACTTCGAATAGTTGCTTTGGATAGGTTTGTGTCTCAAATGAAGCGAGTGTAAGCAACAATTGCTGGACTCGATTATAGGTTGGAATGATGACGCTGTAGCGGATAGCCAATATGATCTCCCCCCCACCATTTTTATTAGTGAACGTATGAACAAGATAAATAATAACAATGTATTCAAGGATTTTAGCCTGGTCTAGTCAAACATCCCTCAAGGTTCGAAACAGGCTTGGTCTTATCGCGGAAGTTAAGGTGGGAGTTCTGTATTTCCTGCTAATTTGCAGGTACGTTCAGTGGTGTTATGTATGTATAATCATGGTATTATGCATAGAGATGTAAAGTAAAAGCGCGGGCGTTTCCTATCCGCTGAAAGCCCACTCAGCATACAGAAACAAACATGAGATGAAATGGGCAAGTTATGGTAAACTATATGGAGTTATAGAAGACCTGAAAGAGGAGTACTATATGACACAATTTGTCTATAAGCAAATTATTGACGATCTCAAGATGAAAATCTTTGCTGGAAAGTTTGCAGATATGAGATTGCCAGATGAACGTAGTCTTAGTGAGACTTACCAGGTTAGTCGTAGTTCAATTAAACGTGCTCTGACTAAAATGGAGAATGTCGGAATTATTTTTAAAAAACAAGGTTCCGGGACATTTATTAATCCATTATACATAAGAAATGAATCTATCTTTAACTACGAAGGCTCTAATCTAGGAGTCACTGATAATTTTCAAATGCATGGTAAAAAGCCAAAAATCAAAGTACTGAGTTTTGAGGTCATTCCGCCAACAGAAGAATTACAGCGCGATTTGTTCTTGGAGACTCATGATTTTGTATACAAAATTGTCCGCTTACGTTTGTTTGATGATGATCCTTTTATGATTGAAACAGGCTATATCCCTATTAAAATTGTTCAGAATTTAAATCAGACTATTATCGAGGGGTCCATTTTTAATTATTTGGAAGACTCGCGGAACTTGGCCGTCACCAAATCTTTTTTATCCATTTTTGCAGAACCGTCCCAAGAGAATGATCAAAAGCTGCTACATTTAAATGAAAATGAGCCTGTAGGTATTATGGAAGGTGTGTTCTTTTTAGATAACGGTACGCCATTTGAGTTTTCTCATATGCGATTTCATTACAAATATTTAAAATTTAATACCTTTGTATCGGTTCACTAATGATAAGACTGGAGAATTCTCCGGTCTTTTTTTTATAATTTTGAGAAAAGGATTGGAGCCTGCGATTGCAACGGTTATTACAAATTTTATTGGTTTATACTTCTATATATTTTAATGTAAGAGCTTTTTTACTGTCTTTTTAATTTATATTTCATAGTATGTTCAAAATTTCACAAAATTGGACCGTATCACTTGTGAAAAAGGTTGAATTTAATCGGCGCGGCGTTATGATGTACATGTAGATGAAATTTCCGGAAATAAATTACAAACAATACTACTTAGGGAGTGGACACCATGTCATTATCACCCGTGTTAGCAGATTATTCATCTAAAACATATTTAGAAAAACTTGATGCATATTGGCGTGCAACGAACTACATTTCGGTAGGTCAGCTTTATTTAAAAGATAATCCTTTGTTGAGAGAGCCTTTAAAAGATTCAGATGTGAAGGTTAAGCCTATTGGACACTGGGGCACAATTCCAGGACAAAACTTTATTTATGCACATCTAAATCGTGTTATTAATAAATATGATTTGAACATGCTTTACATTGAGGGCCCTGGTCACGGCGGTCAGGTTATGGTTTCAAATTCATATCTGGATGGAAGTTACACCGAAATCTATCCGCAAATTACGCAAGATATCCCAGGTATGAAGAAATTGTTCAAACAATTCTCTTTCCCTGGCGGTATTGCTTCACATGCTGCTCCTGAAACACCTGGATCTATCCATGAAGGTGGAGAATTAGGCTACTCCCTTTCTCATGGTGTAGGTGCCATTCTGGATAATCCTGATCTGATTTCGGCTGTTGTTATTGGTGATGGCGAAGCTGAAACGGGTCCACTAGCCGCTTCGTGGTTCTCTAACAGATTTATCAACCCGATCACGGATGGTGCAGTGCTGCCAATCTTGCACTTGAATGGCTTTAAGATTAGTAACCCAACGATTATGTCTCGTCAATCGAAAGAAGAATTGACCTCATACTTTAAAGGTTTGGGCTGGGAGCCATTCTTTGTTGAAGGTGAAAATCCGGATCACATGCATCCAGAAATGGCGAAAGTATTGGATACGGCCATCGAGAAAATTGAAGCTATTCAAAAGAATGCGCGTGAAAATAATGATCTTACTCGTCCAGCGTGGCCGATGATTGTATTCCGTTCACCTAAAGGCTGGACGGGTCCAAAGGAATGGGACAACGTGCCGAATACAAATTCATTCCGTGCCCATCAGGTTCCAATTCCGGTTGATCAAAAAAATATGCAGCACGCACCTGCTTTGTTAGAATGGTTGAATAGCTACAGACCAGAGGAATTGTTCGACGAAAACGGTCGTTTAAACTCTGAGCTTGCTGAAATTCTGCCTACAGGCGATAAACGTATGGGAATGAACCCTGTTGCGAATGCGGGTAACCTCATTAAAGACTTGAAGTTACCGGATTTCCGTAACTATGCGCTGGATAATTCCGTACCTGGTAAAGTGATTGCGCAAGATATGTCGGTTTTAGGGAAATACGTTAAAGATGTGGTTGTCTTAAATGAAGAAAATCGTAATTTCAGAATCTTCGGACCGGATGAAACAATGTCTAATCGCTTGGCTCCTGTTTTTGAAGTAACCAAACGCCAATGGATGGACCAAATTATTGAACCTAATGATGAATTTTTGTCGTCCTATGGCCGCGTAATTGACTCCCAATTATCCGAACACCAGGCTGAAGGATTGCTGGAAGGTTATGTGTTAACTGGTCGTCATGGTTTCTTTGCAAGTTACGAAGCTTTCCTGCGTGTGGTTGACTCAATGATCACCCAACACTTTAAGTGGCTGCGTAAAGCAACGGATCAAGGATGGCGTGCAGATATCCCATCATTGAATGTCGTAGCAACTTCAACGGTGTTCCAACAGGATCATAATGGGTATACACACCAAGATCCAGGTTTGTTGGGTCATTTGGCTGATAAAAAACCGGAATTTATTCGGGAGTATCTGCCAGCGGATGCCAATTCCTTGTTGGCTGTTTTCGACACCATTTTAAACGACCGTCAAAAGATCAATTTGATTGTTTCGTCCAAACACCCACGTCCACAATGGTTTACTGCTGATGAAGCGAAGGAATTGGTGGATAAAGGGTTAAAGATCATTGACTGGGCAAGTACAGATCAAGGTGGAGAACCTGATCTTGTCATTGCTTCTGCTGGTACAGAGCCAACGATTGAAAGTTTAGCTGCGATTTCCATTTTGCATGAAAAACTGCCTGAATTGAAGATTCGGTACATCAACGTGGTAGATTTGCTGAAACTGAGAAGTCAAAAACTAGACCCGCGTGGATTATCTGACGCCGAGTTTGATCACTTTTTCACAAAGGATAAACCAGTAGTTTTCGCTTTCCATGGTTACGAAGGTCTGATCAAAGATCTGTTCTTTGATCGTCACAATCATAACTTGCATGTACATGGTTACCGTGAGAACGGCGATATTACGACACCGTTTGATATGCGTGTATTGAATCAAATGGATCGTTTTGACTTAGTGAAGGAAGCTGTTCTCAACTTACCTGACGCTGGGAAGTACACCAACATTGTGGATGAAATGGATGCTACGGTTAAGAAACATCATCAATTCATTCGCGAAGAGGGCATTGACTTGCCAGAGGTAGAGAACTGGGTATGGAAAGGCTTGAAATAAAAATTAAGACGCTTCAACTTTGTGTTGGACAACCAAGCAATTCAGCATGAAGTGGAATATATGATTTGGTAGCGGTATACGAGTGCCTGACTCCTTGAATTCAAGTATGATTTCAACGGGGATCAGGCACTTTTTGATGTAGCATACAGAGAATTTAATAGGAAAGTCACGAACTGGTGGGTAATAAGTATAGGAGGAACCGAGTCATACGCTGTATTTTTCTGAGCATTAAAGGTGTTGCGGTATAAGAGAATAGTAAAGGGGGCTGTTAATATGAACGATCCAATTCCGGAGAAGGTATTGAATGATGGCACTAAGGTGCCCGTCATTGGATTTGGGACTGCTGGATTGAAGGGTGCAGATGGAGTCAAGGCAATTACCAGCGCGATTAATGCAGGTTACCGTCTGATCGACACAGCGTTCAACTATGAAAATGAGGGTGCTGTCGGGAAAGCGGTCCAGCAGAGCTCTGTGCCCAGAGAAGAATTGTTGATTTGCTCCAAACTACCAGGTCGCCGACATGCTTACCAAGAAGCCATTGTAACGATCGAAGAGTCATTATATAGAGGAGGTCTGGACTATTATGATCTGTACCTAATCCATTGGCCGAATCCCCAAATTGATCGATATGTTGAAGCCTGGCAGGCGTTAATTGAGGCGAAGAAAAGGGGCTATATTCGTTCCATCGGGGTCTGCAATTTTTTGCCCGAGCATAATGAACGTTTAATTCGGGAAACAGGTGTCACTCCGAGCTTAAATCAAGTTGAATTGCACCCATTATTTAATCAGGAACATCAGCGTGCAAAAGATGCTGAACAGGGTATCGTGACGGAATCGTGGAGCCCCTTGGGTCGTGGTCACAGTATGCTGGAGAATGAAGAGATTGGGAAAATTGCTGCTGCTCATGGTAAAACGAATACACAAGCGATTTTACGTTGGCATATCCAACTTGGAGCAATCCCGATCCCGAAGGCCTCTTCTTTAAATCACCAAACGGAGAATTTGGATATTTTTGATTTTGAGTTGTCTCCAGAGGAAATGAACATGATTTCGGCATTTAGCAGTGAGGATGGACGGATATGGGATCAGGACCCCAAGTCCTATGAAGAGCTATAATCAAGACAATAAAATAAAAGGGTTCAAAAATCTGTAGCGGGTTTTTGGACCCTTTGCTTTTATCATAAAACGAACACACATCCGAAAGTGATCAGTGGGTCAGTATATAGAGCTATAATGAACATTTTTTACCGGATTTGATGTATGATATGGTGGGATGTAGTCCTTTCGAAGGAGGTCATCATGGGAATTTTGTCGAGGTTTAGGGATATTATGAAAGTGAATGTTAACGCCTTAATGGATAAGGTGGGAGATCCAGAGAAAACCATTGATGATTATATGCGGAATTTGAACAGTGATCTAGGCAAGGTGAAAGCGGAGACGGTATCGGTATTGGCTGATGAGAGAAGGGCCAAAAGAGCACTGGATGAATGCAAAGCCGAGATCAAAAAGCTCCAGCATTATGCCAGTAAGTCTGTGGAAGCTGGTAATGAAGAGGAAGCTCGAAAGTTTCTGGAGAGAAAAGGTTTGCAGGCGGAGAAATTGGAACAATTACAAACGTCCTATGATGTAGCTTCGACAAACGCCGTAAATATGAAGATAATGCAGGAGAAGTTGGTGTCCGATATGGGGCAACTAGAAGCGCGGCACGCTGAACTTAAAGGGAAGATGGCGGTTGCCAAAGCACAGCAAACCTTGAATTCTATCGGCAACGGGAATTCTGCTTTTGAGGTTATGGAAGAGCAGGTGAACAGAGCGTATGATGAAGCGATGGCTATAGCCGAGCTTCGGGCAGGAACGAAGGACGACCTGGATGCCTTATTTGCACAATACGAGAAGAGTACGAATACAGAAGATGAATTGGCTGCAATCAAAGAAAAAATCAACCCTAAGGAATCATAACAGTATCTACATGAAGAGGTGAGCAGATGCCGGTTATCGAATACAAATGCCCCAACTGCGGCAGCGGTATGGTCTTTGACAGTGAGACAGGGAGGTTATCCTGTCATAGTTGCGGAAGAGAGGACAATATCGAATCTATTCCTGATCCTCTGATAAATCGTATTTTTTCGGAGGATGAGGCTCATGAGTATCATTGTAATAACTGCGGAGCCGTGATTATGACCGAAGTGGAGACGAGTGCAACGGTGTGCAGCTTTTGTGGTTCTGCCGTGGTTCTCGGGGATCGACTGACTGGGAAGCTGGCTCCAGCGCAGGTTATTCCTTTTTCAATCAGTAAGGAAGAAGCCATAGCTGCTTTCAAAAAATGGTGCAAGAATGGCCGTCTGACGCCGAATCGGTTCATGATAGCAGACCGAATCAAGGGAATAACCGGGATGTATGTGCCTTTCTGGTTATATGAATTACATAATAAAATTGAGGTTCAAGGTGAAGGTACCCAAGTGCGAACCTATACGAGTGGAGACTACGAATATACGGAAACGAAGCATTTTGATGTATATCGGAAAATCCGTTTGAATTATGTAAAGGTTCCGATTGATGCTGCGGAGAAAATGAACGACGAGTTGATGGATAAATTGGAGCCATTTCCATACGATCAGCTAAAACCCTTTAAAACGCCATATCTAGCAGGTTATATTGCGGAGAAGTACAGTTATAACGAAGAAGAGCTTTTCCCGCGAGTTAAAGAAAAAGTGAAGGAATATATTGATGCTTATATTCATTCTACGGTGTCAGTGTATACGGCCGTGAGTTATACGGAAAAGCAAGTTGATACTACATTAAAACAAGCGGATTATGTCCTGCTCCCGGTGTGGGTCATACACTATGACTACAATCAATTGGAGCATACATTTGCTATGAACGGACAGACGGGCAAGGTAGTCGGTAAGCCTCCGATTAGCAAGTTCAAGGTGACGGCTTGGTTTGCAGGCATTTTCGGCATGACTCTCTTTTCATTAAGGTTAATCACTTGGTTGATGATGGGAGGAGAATTCTATTGAAAAGACATAGAGCCATTGTAGCCGTTTTGTTGTTCTTTGCTGTTTTTCTGGCGCTTCCTATGGAAATGAAGGGCGAACCAGCAACGACAGAAATGAAGTCATTGATTTATGACGAAGCGGGTTTGCTCAATCAGGAAGAGTATGATGTGTTGAACACGATGGCTAATCAATACGGAGCGGAAAGAGAAACGGACATTATTATTTATACTACCCTCAATCCCGACAATATGGATGTTATGAAAATGACGCAGGACTTTTATGATGACCATGGCCCAGGGTATGACAGATCTCATGGGAACGCGGTTATTTTAACGATGGATATGAGAAATAGAGAGGTGTACTTGGCCGGATTTTATAAGGCAGAACGGTATCTGGATGATGACAGGCTTACTAAAATACGCCATGAGATTAGCCCGGATCTGACGAACGGCAACTATGGGGTGGCATTTCAAAAGTATATTCTAGGCGCGCATAAATATTTGGCGATCCGTCCAGGGGTGAACCCAGACAGTATATTTTTTAAAGGCTGGCTTCATTTGGCGATTGCACTGGGATTGGCGGCGATGATCGTGGGCAAGATGGTTTCCAATTCTGGCGGTCGGGTTACGGTAAATCGACAGACCTACGAGGATGCGAACGCTTCAGGAGTTCTGGAGCATCGAGATCAGTATCTTCACACAACGACAACAAAACGGAAGATTGAAAAGAGCAGCAGTAGCAGCAGCTCAGGCGGTGGTGGCGGAACTACCAGCGGCGGTCATTCGCATAGCGGCAGCAGAGGATCATTTTAACTGAGGATTTTGTGGAAATCCAATAAGCGACTTTCAATGAATAATATATAGATCGAAATGGTCTAGTTCATCTATATATTGCACTTTGGAGCGACTGGAATCGAATTTTGCAAAATCCTGAACGGAAAGGATGGATACAGTATGGGGTTCTTCAGAAATCAATTTGCAAATGTTGTAGAGTGGGAAGAATTTAGAGATGATATGATTTTCTGGAAGTGGAGTAATCGTGAAATTAAAAAAGGAAGTAAGTTAATTATCCGCTCCGGTCAAGATGCGATTTTTGTAAATAACGGCAAAATAGAGGGTATTTTTGAGAATGAAGGGTCATATAACATGGACTCTGACATTATTCCATTTCTATCCACCTTAAAAGGGTTTAAATTTGGTTTTAACAGTGGTATGAGGGTAGAGGTCTTATTCGTTAATACGAAGGAGTTTACTGTCAAATGGGGGACGCAGAATCCGGTGCTGATCCCGACTCCCCAGCTGCCAGGCGGTATGCCGATCCGTGCCAATGGCACATTTAATTTTAAAGTGAACGATTATGTTACGCTCATCGATAAGATTGCCGGAGTGAAGGACAGTTATCTCGTTGAGGATGTGAAAATACGGATTACTTCGGTGTTGGATCAGTTATTGATGAAGTGGATCAGCAGAGAAGGAAAGGACATGTTCAATCTGCAGGCGAATGCTTCTGACATTTCAAAAGGTATTCAAGAAGATCTGGATATGCAAGTGATGGACAATGGTATGACGATTACTGGCTTTCATGTGATGAGCTTCAATTATCCTCAAGAAATCCAAGATATGATTACGAAGACCGCTTCACATGAAATGATCGGTAATCTGCAAAAGTACCAACAAGTGACGATGACGGACGGGATTGCATCGGGTAATGTAAAAGGCGGCGGTGCAGCTTCGGATATGGCGAGTATGATGATGGGGATGAATATAGCAAATGAAATGATGAAAAATTTAAACCCGAACCCAAAGCCTTCGGCTGAGACTCAGCCTACACCTGCTGGTCCCCCTTCTTCTGGAGACGGGAATAAGCCCAATTTTTGTCCGAATTGCGGTACAAAAAACGAAGGAGCTAACTTCTGTCCGAATTGTGGACAAAAATTGAACGGATAACATAGCTACGGCCAAGCTTCTTTACAAGTCAAAAGGCAGTTATCGCAGAGTATCTTCTGTGATAGCTGCTTTTTTATGTAGTTCGTTCAAGTATTTTCTTTATAAATCTGATTTATTGGATTGAAAAGGGTACTCAGGATAAGGTACTATAGATGTATGGTATGTATTTATATTAACTAATTAGTTATTACATTAATAAACTATAGGTATAGGAGCAACGAAGATGACCAAATTCCAAGATCAAATCATTGCGCGTTACAAGTTTGATGATGCAGAGAACGTCGGCAAAGATAGCTCAGGGCAAGGTAACGATGGGGTTGCTTCAGGCACAGTAACACCTACGATTTCCCATGCTACCGGTAGAGCAGCTTTGACGCTTGAGGGTGGCCCCAACGGTACATCGTATATCCAGCTTCCTTCCGATCTATTCAAAGATGTAAGCGATAACACCGGTGTGACGGTTACTGCTTGGGTCAACTTCGGCAGATTCACAGATATGTGGGAACGTGTCTTTGACTTTGGTAAAGCCCATACAGGGCCATATATGTTCATGACACGGAATCTGCGCGGAACCCTTTTCACTGAGGCGGATTTGTCCGTAGACCCGGGAAGAGGTTTTGTCAGGGATGAGTGGATGCACATAGCCTTGTCCGTAATCGGTACAGAAGGCGGCACATTAAGCAGTGCGGGTCCGGTGGTATATGTCAATGGTGAGGTGGTAGCGGACGGTTCCATCAGTCAAACTTCCAGCGGTAACTATGCCAAGCTGCGTAAATGGTTCGAAACGTTTACAGACTCGTCCAACTACAGCAACAATTTTATTGGTCGCTCTCAGCATGCGGCGGATGTAGACTTTGCCGGCTCCGTTTCAGACTTTCGAATTTATAAAGCAGGCTTGTCGGCAGATGAAGTCATTGAGGTCATGTGCGATTCGTTGACAGATGAAGAGATCGTGAAGCTTGCCAGAGATAAATATTTGTCCTTTCCGACGACGATTATGACCAAGGACTTATCTCTGCCAACCGTTCTGATGGGTGGAAGAGTAGAAGTAACCTGGAAATCCAGCCAACCTGGTATACTCTCTGACAATGGTCAGGTGCAGGCGATTACCTCCGCACAAGGGGTTACCGTCACAGCCTTATTGACGAAGGGCCTAAGCCAGATTGAAGAAAGCTTTGAAGTATCCGTTCTTCCTGAACAGCTGCCTCCGTACACGCTGACCATTCATGGAAATAAGGAAGTGCTGGATGTCAGCGAAGTGATGTACGGCTTGTTCTATGAAGATATCAATAACGCAGCAGATGGCGGGATATATGCGGAACTCGTTCAGAATCGCTCTTTTGAATCTTTCGAGTTTGATACGTATTCCCATGCTTCCGGTGAATGCGGCTGCTCTACAGGACGGAACCGCAACCCGTTGTTCGCCTGGTCTGGTGATACGGACAAGATGACTCCACAACATAGCGGTGGATTAAATGAGTTCTTAGGCGCAAAAGACAAAGAAGTGAACTCCTATTATGTGACGGTAGCGGATGGGGCAACGATCCGGAACAAGGGCTTTTCGGATTCTAATCAGAATTGTGCCATGTCCATCCAAGAGGGTGCCAAGTATGAGTTTACTATCTGGGCGAAGGCCGATTCAGCCGGCACAATCACATTGCAACTGCAAGACACGAATGAAAAGGCTATTAGTGATTCGATTACGATACAGGTGGAAGGCGGCAACACGTGGAAGAAGTACGGCATCGATTCCAAGCTTGTGCTGACAGGCTCGGCTACGGTTCTTGGACAGCTGGCGCTTACATTTGAAGGGGACATTTCGGTTGATATGGTTTCTTTATTCCCACAAGATGTATGGGGCGCAGGAGAGGAAGAGCAATCCCCATCGGCACATGCTAACTTCCAGGGTAATCCTAACTACCGACTGAGGAAAGATCTGGTGAACGCACTGCTTGGCATGCATCCAAAGTTTTTGCGTTTTCCGGGTGGTTGCATTTCCGAGGGTTCGTTTATATGGGAAAACGTATACGATTGGAAGGAATCGATTGGGGATATCGAGCTGCGCAAGGAAAACTTTAATGTATGGGGCTATATGATGACCATGGGACTTGGTTATATGGAATATTTCCAGTTGGCAGAAGACCTGAATGCAGCTCCGCTTCCGGTTATGGCCTGCGGCGTGCTCTGCCAAGCCCGCTCGGATTATGCTCATCCCGCTGGAGGCGCATTAAGAGAATACTATATTAAGAACTTTACGGATCTGATCGACTTTGCGATTAGTGTGGATTTTGAACATAATGAATGGGCTGCTATGCGTAAAAAAATGGGCCATGAAGCACCGTTCGATCTGCGTTATATGGGTGTGGGTAACGAGAACTGGGGCACAGAGTTCTTTGCCAACTTTGAAGTGTTCAAGACATCGATTGATGAGTACATGGAGAAAAACTATCCGGGTTATGAGCTGCATATCATCTCTACGGTTGGCGCTCAAGCGGACGACGATGCCTATCAGCAGGGCTGGAAGTTCCTGAGCGGTAATATGAAGGGCTCGGCTAAGGTTGCTTTTGCTGATGGTAACCAGGTGACGGAAGAGACTGTTACCTGGTATGAGAAGCAAAAGGACTATATGGACACCATTGCAGACGAGCACTACTATCGTTCTAACGAGTACCTGCTGAATAACGTGGACCGCTATAACTACTACTACAGAGCTTATAACGCGGACGGTAGTATCAATTGGAAAGCGACATCAAAGGTTTTTGTCGGGGAGTACGCCTCAACCGATAAAAATACATTGGCAGGCGCTGTAGCAGAGGCAGCGGTGATGACGGGCTTCGAAAATAATGCCGATGTCGTTCGGTTGGCTGCCTATGCACCGCTGTTTAACAAGGTGCTGACAGATGGAACCTACAGATGGACTCCAGACTGCATCTGGTTCGATGACGAAACGGTGTGGTTTACGCCGAACTACTATGTACAGCAAATGTATGCTAAATATTTGGGAAATAAAGTATTGCGCACTTCTTTCTCTACTTACAAAAATGGCAAGCCAACGGATCTCATTCCTCAGGGTGGCATTGAAATCGCGACAGGCAACGCCGAAGTTATGATTAAGCGTGTGACCGTTACTTCCAATCAGGATGGCAGTGTGCTGCTGGATCAAGATTTTACCCAGGAATTGAATTCAGCATGGCAAGTCATTCCCGGTTCCGTGGGCTCAACAGTAGAGGAAGGCGAGGGGCTTGTCCTCAAAGCTCAGGATAGCGGTTTGAATGGTCTGTATATCTTGAACGACTGCTGGAGCAATTACAAGGTAGAGGTAGTCGCTTCCCACATTTCCGGCACGGACGGTTTTTATGTGGGTGCGGGTCTCACGGATATTTCTGCGGAGAAAAAGAACGTCGTCGAATACGCGATCGGTTATGGCGGCAAGGCTACCGGCGTGAAGGTTTACAAGCAAGGCATAGAAGGCTACACATTGGGTGACTACTCTTCCAGTACAGCCGCAGGTAACTTGAGAGCGGCCAGCTATGAAGAGTTGGCCGACAACACGGACTACACCATAACAGTGAACTATGGCGGTGAAACAGGCAGCAACCTGATTTGCTCATATACCGACGGCGTGACAAACAGTAAAGTGCTGGATTATAAGCTGGAGGCTTACAACAGAGACGTGTTCAACTCGGTAACCCAAGATGCTGAGCATGTATATGTGAAGCTGGTGAATGCCGACAGTGTGGATAAGGTAACACAGCTGAATCTACAAGATTTGAGTGTTGAGTCCAACGCTAAGCTGATTACACTAACCGGCGATTCCTCGCTTGTTCATGTACCTAACGTGAACAAGAAGAATGATGAGAAGATAGTGCCTACCGAACAGCAGGTCACACTTCATACGGATTCTGTCCTCTTAGGCTTACCAGCCAACTCGGTAAATGTGCTGGTGCTGGATCTTAAACCTTTTCCCGCTTAAAAACAAAAAGGGGTGTTCCAAGCAGCCGTTTTATGGCTTTTGGAACACCTCTTTTTTTTCTATGAATTAGAGTCGGAATGTTGAGTGTATTTCCCCGACAGGCATTACTGCGTGCTTCTGTTTACCAATTCACGCGGGTTGATGCCATCGTCTATCGTTAGCGGGGTAGGGGCTCCCGTAGCGATTCGCTCCCAAGGTACCATTTTAAAATTCTGATTTAACTTTTTGCCGTTTTGAAGATTTTCGTCATCTTGTGCAACGAAGATACCATGAGGAAAATTCTTGCCTAATCCGTAGCCAAGAACATCAATACCGTCTGTGACAGACGTACCGTCAACGGTCGGGCTCGCGCTGATCGTGAAGTTGCTTATATATGCATTGTCGCCTTGTCGTTCATAGATCGCATAGCTACTGTTTCCTTGGCTGGAGGCCATAAGATATCCTTTGCCATCTTTACCGTAATACAATGTAAGTCCTTCAATGTCATCGTGAAGTCTGCGCCCATCAGCAATATCCACACGTCGCAGCGGCTCGGATGAACCGTCTGGCTCGGCACTATACTTCCAAATGGCGTGATCCTCTTCAGCGATGTAGACCGTACCATATTCATCATCAGCAACCATACCCTCGGATTGCGTATTCAGCTTGAACTGGCGGACAAGCTTACCTGCAATTTTGCCGCTTCCGTCGTCAGTCAGCTCATATTGTTCAAATTCACCCTCTTTGCCCAAAACGAGCGCGTAAAATTTATCTGTCTTGAGGCTATGGTATAGGCTGAATCCATATACTTCCTTCATGGTTGCTTTAATAGGTTTGCCAACCACGTTGGTCAGCTTTCCTGATGCACCGTCAATGGCAAAGATATCGATCGTATTGTTGGTTCGATTGGTTGCCCCTGCGATATCCATTTTTTTGCCGCCCAAGGTGAAACCGTAACGAAGATCCACGTTATTCATTTTTCCGACCTTCATGTTTTGCAGTTGCTTGCCTTCCAGATCATAGACTAAAATCCCGCCGCCTTTATTGGTTGCTAAAATTCTACTTTTTTCCGGATCGGCCGGGTTGAGCCAGATGGCAGGGTCGTCGGCTGCGTCTTCTCCATCCTCCACAGCTTCTGTTTCGGCAGAAGGGATCACTTTATAGGTGGGGACTGCGTCCTTAGGATCTGCATATTTGCTATTTTCTGCTTCAAGCGCAGTAATCACTTTTGTAGGAAGATATACATTTCCATTGATGATCTTAATTTCACGGTCTGCTTTTCCGGTTAGTCCAGCTAAACGATATTGCTTCTCACCAACTGTAAAGGTCCCGACAATGCCATTTTTCAGTTTGACCAAAACAGACTGGTCATCACTGTCCCATGTAATGGTCGCCCCCATTTTATCTGCCTGTGTTCGTAGTGGTGCATACCCAGACGGCTGAATGTTTGCCGCATGGGTCAGTTCTGGTGATACCAGAATCCCTGTTAACATGGCTAATAATGCGAGTTTAGTTGACTTCATATGTATGCCCCTTTTCTGAAGTGCAAATGATATAACCGACTCAGTATAAAGCGAGAATATCAAAAGAAAACAATGAAAATGTAAAGGGAATATAAAGACGATGTAAGCAATCAATGAACTGGTTTCCAGTATTGCTGTCTGTAATTCTTCGGAGACATTCCGAATTTTTCTTTAAAGCATTTGGAGAAATAGCTTGCTTGGGAGAATCCCGTTTCCTCGGTAATTTGTTGGACGGACCAGTCGGTTTGTAGCAAAAGACTACGCCCTTGATCCAGTCGATAATCCATTAAATACTCAAGCGGTGTGCGCTGGAAGGCGACCTTCATACATCTGGCGAGATAATTCTGATGTACGTGAAAATGGGCCTCCAAATCCTTATTGGTGATCGTATTTTTGTAATTCTGTTTTAGGTAGATTTCGATCTGTTCCGCCAACTTAGAGGAGCTGTCTTTATTATTCTGATCATACTCCAAACTCTGAAAAACATTCACAAACGTCTGTTGGGCCTCCCATAGTGCCAGTTTTCTAGGTTTTAAAGTAGAGGCTAGTAAATAGTCTAATTTCGAAAATAGCTCATGTGGATTCACTACTTTTTGAATTTTGGGCAAATGAATGGTCGTATGTTCTGAATGAAAATGCAGCTCGGGAATGGGAGTGCTGGGTGTAATAGGATTGGACGAGGATTGTGCGCACCACATGCTATTGGTTTGAAAATGGAACCAGTAAAAGGAGGTTTGTTCTGTACATGCCTCAATGGGGAAATGATGTTTATCCGGTTCAAGAATGAGAGCGTAATTTTCAGTTACCTTCCACACTTCGTCCTCTTCGCCAATGTGCAGCAATCCTTCTTTAATGATTATTACGTCAAAATAACCCAGATTATACCTATTTGGGTGCCAATCCCCTTTTTGATATGTAGTAAAATTCCCCTCAATGAAATAAGGCAGTGGAGGAACAAGGAATGATAGAAAGTCTGTTTTGCTCATGGAAGCCAGCTCCTTTGTGTGTGAAATCGTATAAGTTTTAGTTAAAGATCGCGATTTTTTTTATAAATTCAGGTTGATAAAATAAGGACTGTAGCAAGGGGAACTCAGGTTAGCTTGTACGATATTATCAATACTTTATCCTTATTTTTCAAAAAATGAAAGCGTTCTATTTACAGGAAGGGATGTTTATCCAATGAAAACGGCAAAGCCAGTTAAGCATGTCATCGTTGACGATTTATTTTGGAAAAAGTATAAGCAGGTTGTGGCGGAAGAGGTTATTCCTTATCAGTGGAAAGCATTAAATGATGAATTACCAGATACAGAACCCAGTCATGCGATTGAAAACTTTAGGATTGCAGCCGGGGAATCCAGTGGGGAGTATTATGGAACTGTTTTTCAGGACAGTGATATTGCCAAGTGGCTGGAGACGGTTGCCTTTAGCTTAAGGGATCATCCGAATCCTGCGCTTGAAGAGCGGGCTGATGAAGTGATTGAATTGTTGGGCAGAGCTCAAGCTGAGGATGGGTATCTGAATACGTACTATCTGCTTAAGGAACCCAATAATCGCTGGACGAACCTAAGAGACAATCATGAGCTGTATTGTGCAGGGCATTTTATAGAAGCGGCTGTTGCTTATTATGAAACGACGGGCAAAACGAAGTTTCTTCACATTATGGAGAAATACGTAGACCTGATTCAGCAGGTTTTTGGTACGGAAGAAGGGAAACGGAAAGGCTACCCGGGACATGAAGAAATTGAGTTGGCCTTGATCAAATTATACGACGTAACTGCAAAGGATCAATATCTCAAATTAGCGCAATATTTTATTGAACAGCGGGGACAGCATCCTATTTACTTTGCAGAGGAACAAGAACAGAGAAAACATATTCAAACAGAGCCCACCTGGAATGATGATAACAACATTAATTTTGGCTTAGGCTTCGAATACCAGCAAGCACACCAACCTGTGCGGGAACAGAAAGAGGCAGTCGGCCATGCGGTAAGAGCGGTGTATCTGTATATTGCGATGGCGGACTTGGCTGCGAAAACAGGAGATGCTTCCCTGTTAAGAGCCTGTGAAACGCTGTGGGATGATGTAACGAATCACAAAATGTACATCACAGCAGGGATCGGTTCTACTGTAAACGCGGAAGCGTTCACTTGCCATCACGATCTTCCCAATGACAGCATGTACTGTGAGACCTGCGCCTCTGTGGGGCTGGCCTTTTGGGCCAATCGTATGCTGCGCTTAGCGCCAGACCGGAAATATGCCGATGTTCTGGAGCGTGCGCTATACAACGGAACGATTAGTGGGATGGACCTGGACGGGAAACGGTTTTTCTACGTGAATCCGCTGGAGGTTAATCCTTTTCAAAAATCCAGAAAAGATCAAGAGCATGTAAAAACAGAACGGCAAAAATGGTTTTTCTGCGCCTGCTGTCCGCCCAATTTGGCACGAATGATTGCATCGGTTGAGGACAATATGTACACCCAAACGGACGATACGTTGTATACGCATCTGTACATTGCCAGCAAGGTGAACATGACTTTATCTGGTCATGAGGTTGAAATTACACAAACTCATCATTATCCATGGGATGCGGATCTAACCTTTTCGATCCATGTAACAGAGCCAACTCCCTTTAAATGGGCACTGCGAATTCCAGGGTGGTGCAAGCAGGCAGAGGTAAAGGTGAATGGGGAAACCATATCATTAGATCGTCTGGAAAAAGGCTATATCGAGAT
Source organism: Paenibacillus peoriae (assembly GCF_022531965.1). Lineage (GTDB taxonomy): Bacteria > Bacillota > Bacilli > Paenibacillales > Paenibacillaceae > Paenibacillus > Paenibacillus polymyxa_D. The sequence continues at coordinate 248,396 of NZ_CP092831.1, forward strand.
TCAGCGTACTTGGAAGGACGGAGATGTGGTAACTCTGCATTTGGCTATGCCAGTTGAGCGCATTCGGAGCAATCCGCTGGTCTCCATGAACCAGCAGCAAATTGCTCTCCAACGCGGACCAGTCGTGTTTTGCCTGGAAGAAGTGGATAATGGAGCGAATTTGGCAGGATTAAGATTGACGAAGGATAGTCTTATTACGGAAGAGTTCAGCGGAAACCTGCTGGGTGGCATTGTAAAGCTGACCATAGAGGGACACCGGGTAAAAAATTCGAATGCATTATACAGCTCGGAGCCCCCTGAATTTGTTCCTCAACAAATTACCGCCATTCCTTACTACGCCTGGTGCAATCGGGCTAAAGGGGAAATGCGTGTATGGGTTTATGAATCATAATTCATTCGCATGGGGAGAGGAAAGATCATGAGTACGAGAATTGTGAGTACAGAACCACCGGAAAAGGCAACCAGTACCGTTCCTTTTCATCGTAAAATCAGCTATTCATTAACGGATACGGCCGGCAATCTATTGTACTGTGTCATTTCCAGTTATCTATTATATTTTTATACAGATGTATTCGGTCTTTCTATCGGGATTGCCGGGACATTACTATTTATCACCCGTTTTATTGATGCTATTGATGCCCCGATTTGGGGCATCCTGATTGATCGAACGAAGTCAAAATACGGCCAGAGCAGACCCTATTTTCTATGGTTAGCAATTCCGTTCGCTGTGTTCATGGTCCTTACGTTTACGACGCCCAATTGGAGTGAGTCGGGCAAAATTGCATATGCCGCCATTACGTATATCATAGCCGGCATCCTGTACACAGGAATTAGTACGCCGATTACGTCTATTCTGCCTAACCTGAGCACCAATTCTAATGAACGCGTTGTCTTGAACTCCTTCCGCATGGTCGGGGGGAATGTGGGCTTCTTCATCGCCACGACGTTTACGTTACCTTTGGTTGCTTTCTTTGGACAAGGGAATGATCAAAAAGGATTTTCCTTAACGCTCGTTTTATTTGGAATCATGGCGATTATTATGTTTTTCATAGCGTTTGCCGATTTGCGAGAAAATGCAGCAGTGAAAACGAAATCCGTTCCCATTGCCAAAAGCTTCACAGCCATCAAACGAAACTGGCCCTGGATGCTCGTTGTAGCTGCCAACTTGTGTTACTGGATCGGTTTGAATATTCGTTCAGCTACGCTAATCTTTTATCTGCAATACAATCTGGACAGTAAGGATTTAGTACCTTTAATCAATGGACTGACCTCCTTACAGTTGATCTCGATGGTTCTGATTCCGTTTTTCGCCAGAAAATTAAGTAAAAATGCGATTATGATTATCGGATTGATATTAGCTGCGCTGGGTCAAGTCGTGATTTTAATGGGAAGTACAGACTTAACTCTCATTATTATCGGCTGGATTATTGGTGCGTTAGGATCAGGCTTTGCATGTTCTATGCCGTTTGCGATGTTGTCAGATACAGTCGATTATGGGGAATGGAAAAATGGTATTCGGGCAAGTGGCTTCCTGACCTCTATTGGAAGCGCATTCTGTATTAAAGCGGGTAGCGGAATTGGCGGATTATTGCCAGCATGGATTATGGGCAGCACCGGTTACATCGCTGGGCAAGTTCAAACCCCTACGGCGTTGTCTGGCATTCAGTTCAGCTTTATCTGGCTGCCATTTATCATCTTCTTGATCGGGATCATTCCTATGTTTTTTTATAAAAAATTCGAAAAGAATGAAGCTTCTATTCAACAAGATTTGATTGCGAGAAGATCATAGACATTCTTTTAACAAGGTTTTAATGACATATTAAGGCATTATAATACTGCTGCAAAACCTGTTCACTGAGCTGAGCAGGTTTTTCTGTTATTTTCTATTCAAATGTGAGCAAGACCATTGACAGGATTTTCTTTTGGAGCAATACTTCTATGTAGAGAAAAGTGTACAGAATCAAGAACTAGACACATCTAGCCTTGCAACTTTATACATTTTTTTGCCATGAAGGCTCTTCTGTTGAAGGGTTTTTTTCAATTTGAGAAAAAGAATGTGATGATATGAGTCAACTGAGTGTAAGGATGAGAACACATGGCTTTCTGAATAAGCATTTTTCAGGAGAGTCTATTGATTATCGACAGATGATTGCGCTGTTTATCCCGCTGCTGATTGATCAGGCTTTTATCGTGGGTCTTAATTTGGTGAACACGGCCATGATTAGCTCGTCGGGGATGGCGGCAGTCAGTGCCGTAAATATGATTGATTCTTTGAATATTTTTCTGATTAATGTGTTTGTCGCAGTGTCTACCGGGGGAACGGTTGTCGTGGCACAGTATAAGGGGAGCGGTAACGACCTCATGGTTTCTAAAGCCGCATCCGGTACCATTTCCTCCGTTTCCTTGCTGGCCTTATGTATCAGTTTGTTTATGATCGTGTTGTACAATCCGATTTTGAGTGTTCTGTTTGGTTCCGCCTCGCCTGATGTATTAGCTAACGGTAAGGTATATCTACTGGGAAGTTGTATGTCTTTTGTGGGGATTGCAATCGTTGAGGCGGTGTGTGGAGCGCTGAGGGGGATCGGGAAGACGAGGGCATCGCTGGCTCTTTCTCTCATCATGAACCTCTCGTACGTGCTCCTCAATGTGGTATTCATTAATGTATTGGATATGGGTGTGCTGGGCATGACGATTGCCGTCAATGTGTCCAGATATGCAGGAGCAGTGTGCGCGCTGATCTATTTGGTCAGGGTAGATGATGACTTGCGTGTTCAGCTTAGAGATATGCTTTACTTTAATCTGGCCATGCTTAAAAAGATTTTGTTTATCGGGCTTCCCTTTGCAGCGGAGCAGATGTTTTTTAATGGGGGGAAAATTTTAACCCAAATTTTCATTGTGAGTCTGGGAACCAATGCGTTGGCGACGAATGCCATTTGCTCATCCCTAGCTAACGTGTTCCAAATCCCTGCGAATGCTTTGGCTCTTACGATTGTAACCGTGGTCGGTCAATGCATGGGACGTCGAAATGTCGAGGATGCCCGCAAGTTTACCAAATCGTTTATTTGGCTGTCGTCTTGTTCGTTTATTGTAATGGGATTAATCCTGATGCCTTTGTTTGAGCCGATGGTGGGGCTGTTTCATCCGCCTGCCGAAATCGTAGATGACATATTTGTTGTCATACTGATTAATACGTTGGCCCAGATTCCGCTCTGGTCCATTGCCTTTATCACACCCTCTGCACTAAGGGCAGCAGGTGATTCAAAATTTACGTCCCTCACCTCAATGCTGTCCATGTGGTTGTGTCGGGTGGTGCTCGGGTATATTTTGGGCATTGTGTTCAACTTGGGGATTGTTGGTGTCTGGTTGGCTATGGATATTGAATGGGGCGTGCGGGGACTCGTTTTCCTTTGGCGCTTCCGGGGCAACAAATGGGTCCAGCATCGTTTGATCGACTAAATAGGTCCACTACCATAAAATTGACTTCTGGATGAAGGCATTTTACGGTAGTGGATTTTTTTCCATTCCTATACTTCGTTCAGACTCCTTACTCTATCCTGATTCCTATATTGCCTAACTGCGCTCCCTGCTGCATACGGTGGAAGGCTTTTGCTGTGTCTTGTAGAGGAAATACGCTATCTATAATCGGATGGAGTGCATGGCGCTCCATGAACTGAAGCATAGCTGCGAATTCCTCGCCACTGCCCATAGAGGTGCCGATGATACTGATTTGAGGAAAAAATATAGACCGCAGTGGAATCTCTACTTGATCTCCTGAGCTTGCGCCAAATGTAACAATCCGACCGTTTGGCTTGAGGACATCCAAATATTTATCGAACGTAGCAGGACCGATACTGTCAAGGACCAGATCTATGGTGTCTCCGTTCATATTTTCTTTCCATCCGCTATGGCTGTCGAATGCATGATTAGCGCCATGGGCGAGGGCAGCCTGCCTCTTTGCTTCGCTGCGTGATGTGACGCTGACCCGTGCACCTGCCGCTAAAGCCATAAGCATGGCATACGTGGCTACACCACCGCCAATACCGGGAATGAGGACGTGCTCACCCTCCTGCAATTGGCCTCTTGTGAAGAGCGCGCGGTAAGCGGTCAAAGCAGACAAAGGCAGTACCCCTGCTTCTTCCCATGAAAGGTATGCTGGCTTGCTGACGGCATTTTGGACGGGGATGATAACCGATTCAGCGAATGTCCCGTCCGAAGGTCCGCCCAGAATGGCTGGAACTAAGGGAACATGATGCGTATTCTCCCATCCGATACATGGATTGATCATTACATCGGTGCCTACCAGCGAGGTTGGGACGCCAGCACCCACAGCCTCGATCACACCTGCTCCATCGGATCCGAGAATGAGTGGAGCATCGTTGGCAGCTCGATCTGCCATGAGGAATAAGTCCCGATGGTTCAAGCCTGCGGCTTTGAGTTTTACCCTCACCTCATCGTTCCCTGGCTGTCTGTCCGTAACGTCTGTATACATCAGACCCTCAGGGCCGTTTTTGCTGGCATGTATCACGGCTTTCATTTTAAAACCTCCCGTGGTGCGAATTTAGATGCAATTGCATATATATTGAATTGTACAGAGCGGCAAGCATCCGGTAAAATGAACAAAATCGAACGTGAGTATCACAAATGATCATACCAAGCAGGTGACGTATACATGGAAAGCAGTGATTTGAAAATTTTTCGGGCCGTCGCTCGCGAGGGCAGTATCACGAAGGCTGCGCAAGTTTTGAATTATGTACAGTCCAATGTGACTTCGCGGATTCAGCAGCTTGAGGCACAATTGAACGTACCGCTATTTCGCCGATCTAACCGGGGAATGACGTTAACGCCAGCAGGAGAGAATCTGCTGAAATATGCGGATACCATACTGACCTTGCTGGACGAGGCTGTAAAGTCCACTCAATATTCAGACCAGCCCGCGGGACCTTTGCGACTGGGCTCGATTGAGACGGCGGCGGTTACGCATCTGACCTCTTTATTGATGGAATATCACGCTCAATATCCTGATGTCCATCTATCGCTTATGACAGGCAGCACCCATGATCTCGTACAAAAGGTATTAAATTACGAATTAGATGGAGCGTTCGTCTATGGCCCCGTCGATGATCCGCATATAGAGCATGTTGCGGCGTTTGAAGAGGAGTTGGTGCTTATTTCGGAACCGGGAGAAAGTGATATGAGCAAGTTGCTTGCCAAGCCTATGCTGTTCTTCGATGTAGGCTGCACACATCGGGCAAGAGCGGAAAGTTTTCTGAGCGATGCAGGTGTGGATGCGTATCAGATTATGGAATTCGGAACCTTGGAAGTCATTTTGGGTGGAGTAGCCTCTGGTTTGGGAGTGTCCATGTTGCCACAATCGTCGATTGCAAAGGCAGAGGAGGCGGGAAGTATTGCTTCTCATCGTTTACCTGAGGAATATCGTAAATTAGAGGTGTGGTTTGTTCATCGGCGGGATTCGGTTTACTCCAGTGCACTGTCAGGCTTGCTCCATTGGATGAAAAAGGATGCTATACTTAACTAGGATTAAATTGACATCAGGGGTGTATCATTTGGAAGAACCTAATTTATTGAAAAATCCATCTACAGTAGCTCCGGGAGAATTTGTGAGGAATGGCGGTTATCAGCGACGAGAACCGGATAAGATGGCAGTATTATCAGAAACATACGGTGCCTCTATTTTTTTCAGAAGATGGGCGGCTTGGATGATTGACTTCATTCTTATCGTCTTTGGGTACGGAGGGCTGGTATATTTTACAGCGGAAAAAGTAGCTGAAGCGGAAACCCCAAATATGGGTATGGTAGTGATGCTCTTCCTGATCGGCTCCTTCTGCTATTATCTGTTACTGGAAGGACTTACAGGCTATACGCTGGGCAAGTTTGTACTTCGTATTCAGGTTGTGAATGGAGAAGGAAGGCCGCCAGGCATGGTTAAATCCTTGATCCGCACTCTCATACATCTGGTGGATACGAATCCGCTGCTTTTCATGGGACTGCCCGCCGGTATATGTGTGCTGGTGACACCTCGGAAACAACGGATTGGAGATATGGCTGCGAATACATATGTGGTTAAGGTAAGGGATTTGGGAAAGGTGGGCAGAAAGAAAACCGGGATTATTGCAGGAGCAATCATCCTGACGACGATCATTTCAATGGTTTTTGCTGTATCTTTAATTTCTATGCTCATTACGCAAATCATGAAGCCTGAGGTATTTACCAGTAAGGATAGCCAGTTTGCGGTTACGGCTCCCTGGAATTGGTCACGAGATAATAGGATTAATGAGGATGCGGACATCGCCATTAAAAATGAATTTACCGAAAGATATCTGATTGTATTGTCTGAACCGAAAAGCGATTTTGACAGCAGTATGACTCTTCAAGAATATAAAGGAATCATTGAGGATCATTTGGTGTCAGGAATTACGGACCCTGAATTGGGGACCGCTTCAGATATGGTGGTGAACGGATATCCTGCCATTGAGTTTACCCTAAAAGGAAAAATAGATGGGAATCTGGCCATGTATAACGTGACCACGATTGAAACACCTTCGCATTATCATCAAGTGCTTGCTTGGACCTACGCTTCCCGCTATGGTCGAGCACAGCAAGAGCTGCGCAAGATTAGAGACAGTTTCCGCGAAATGAACATGCTGTGAAGTGAACATGAAGCAATGACGATGAATCGAAGTTATAAGGAAGTAAGTGGAACAAGCAGACAGCTTATAGAAGCGTCTGCTTGTTGTTTTATAAACTTCCTTTAAAAAACGAACATCAAAACGCAGTAGGCGGAATAGTAGATTTATATAGATAATTTGATCATACAATAGAGTGTCTAATCACTCGTAATCCAGCTACTTTCGCCACTTTGCCTTGTGGATGGGCCTTGAATTGAATCGTAACTTCATTCTTGTGGTTCGTCACAGATAGAGGAAGCTCATAGACGAACGTTTCGAATTTATTCATTTCCTCAGACTCCAGCTTGCCTTCCCCTAAAATCAGGCCATCCGCAGTGATGTCAAAGTCACTATGGGGACGGCTCAAGTCCTTCAAATAAGTAACCGCCAATTGGACAGGCTCATCCGGAAGCACCTTCATGACAAAAGAGAACCAGCCCCCAGGCCAGGTATCGCGATATTTGCGGTTATAGATGGACCCTAGACCTACATGCTCTCCAGTAAAGGCATGATCCCGTTCAGGCTGCATTTCGGCAGGCTGCACAACGTCCACTGTAAGTCGTTCCAGCTCTAGCTGATACGCTAACGCGGTACGATATTCTGCCTCGGTTGCTGTCCATTCGTCCTTGGAAAAGAGATCCCAATAGACGGTATATGAACGATCATACATCTGATAAAACGGACGAAGCTGCAAGTCTCCGATATAGCCTAAGTCGGTCATATGGAATGTATTAGGCTCGTTCCCGTCAGCAATCAGCTTCGTTGTCAGGGAATCGGTCGATCCGATCAGAACAGACGCAAGCAGACGTTCCTCGTTGGACTCCTGTTCAACAGGGCCAAGGTCCCCAGCCAGTACAAGCGGGCCGTACATAAAAGCAATTCGGTGTGGATTATCCGGCATTTCCTCGACTCTCACGGTCATAGGAATATCGTACTCGATCGTATCCCCATTGCTCCATTCCCGTTCCATTACAACGTAGCTGGTAGGACAGGCCTCTGTGACGTGCTCTTCCCCGTTGATTTTAATCAGCATCCCTTGCTCCGCCCAGTGCGGGCATCTTAGCTTGATTGCGAAGGATTTGGGCTGCTTGCTGATAACGCGCAGCGTTCCCCGTCCATTTTGCGGAAAGAGAGTGTCTTGTTTGAGCTGTACGCCCATCTCGTCCCATGTCACAGTAGAAGGGACATATTGATTGACATAGATCGCTTCTGGCGTGTGAAAATAAATTGCAGTGCCGTACATGGAGTGACTTTCCATACCGGACCCGACACAGCATGTGAAATCCTCATATTGAGAATTAAAGGACTTGTGTCCTCCCATTTCCAGCGATACAAAATAGCACACACGTCCATCTACAGGCTGCTGTGAAGCTAGAATATGATTGAACATCGCTCGTTCATAGTAGTCGGCATAGGCTGCATAGGCGTCCCACTCGAACATATGTCTTGTTAATTTCAGCATATTGTAGGTGTTACAAGTTTCACAGGTACCTTCGCCCAAACGGTCATTCAGCTTGCCAGGTTCACCGAAATGTTCATTATAACTATTGCCGCCGATCACGTAGGAATGCTTGTGAACCACCCGATCCCAGAAAAAGCGAGATAGGTCCGCATATTGCGGTTTCCCCGTCATTTCAAATTGCCGTGCAGCGCCAATGATTTTGGGGATTTGCGTATTGGCATGTCGCCCTGCCAACGTATCTTGGCTATCTGCGAGATCATTTAACACCTCTCCGTGATAAAAGCGTTCCGCCAGACTCAAAAAGCGTTCTTCTCCCGAATGTTCCGCCAGATCGGTCAGCACCTCGTTCATACCGCCAAACTCGCAATGCAGCACCTGCTGCACCTGATCATCGTCCAGTCCTTGAAGTACATCCTCCAGCCAGTTGCCGAGTTTGATTTCTATAGACAGGGCCTTGGGATGATGCGCCAGCAGATGGGCATCACGCAAGCCCGCAAAAAGTTTGTGCATGGTATATAGCGGCACCCAGCCACCGTTCAGATCAAAGCCCTGGGAGCGGATATCTCCGGCTTTTACTTCCTCAAAAATCTCTTTCCCACGTGGAATGCCGGAAATGTATCCGTTTCCATGACTGTTTTGGCATATCTCCAGTTCGTCGACTACATAGTTCACGCGTTCCAACAGTCTTTCGTCGCCTGTGGAGGCAAACATCAGTGCACAGCCGGACAGGTAGTGACCGAGTGTATGTCCGCTGATGCCACGCGCTTCCCAGCCTTCATAGTGAGCCGCTTTGGGCTCCAGTCCCGCATATTCACGAAAGCGCGATAATAAACGGTCGGGTTCCAAGCTCAGCAGGTAGGCCGTATTCAGTTCCATCGCATGTAAAAGTGGGCCGGAATCAATTCTTACTTTATGCAAGTCAAAAGCTTTAGCTTTCAAAATCATCGCTCCTTAGCTAAGATGAAAGTGTATATTTCTCCACTACATTAGCATTGGAATCGCGGTATGTCAGTAGCTTAACCATACAATGGGTGGACAAATCCGAACATGAATCTAAAGAGGCGATAACATGACCTATCTAAAAGTAAATGTAGATGCTCCAATCCAACTGATCTCCGCAGGCGAGTTTGTTTCCGAGGTGCCTTGGAAGCATATGAGTCGCTCCATTGATAATTTTGAGCTGATCCTGGGTGTCCAAGAGACGGTATATATACGAGAGGAACGGGAGGATTTTGAAGTAGGCGAGGGAGATATTCTATTGCTTTACCCCGGTCGTACGCATAAAGGATACCGGGAATCGTTGCCGGGTGTAAAATTTTATTGGTTTCATTTCGATGTTCCCGCGACCCCGAATGTACTATCTAATGAGGAAATGAAGCAGGAAACAAGTGCTATGAATGGACTTTTGCAGCGTCATGGCAAGATGCGGGATATCTATTTACCGCAATGTGTACAGGCAGACAACGGGGATCGGATTCATATTATCGTCAATCAGATTTTGCATGTAGCCAACTCACATTATCTTACGTATCACAGTGCCAATTATTTGTTCACCTCGCTGCTGATCGAGATATCAGAACTGGCGCTTAGCCGCTTGCTTTCCAATCCTGCTCATTCACAGGGGAATGTGAGTTTTAACAAAATTATTGAGTGGACCCGAATTCATGCCGAAGAGCCGCTGACCGTGACGGATTTAGCTCGAAAATTCAATTATAACAAGGATTATATCTCTCGTTTGTTCAAGCAAAACACAGGTATGCGCCCCTTGGAGTTCATTCACAGTATTCGTATCAACAAAGCCAAAGAGTTGATTTCCCGTACAGATATGAGCATTAAGCAGGTTGCCGAAGAGGCAGGCTATACCGATGAGAAGTATTTTATGCGTTTGTTCAAAAAGAGAGCCCACATGACTCCTTCCCAATACCGGAATGCCTATCACAAAACATTTATGAACAATGTCTAGTGCATTTCTACTAAAAGTTGGGTGCCACCGTCCATAGGAGGCAACCGGTGCAGTATTTGGTCAATTGACGGAGTCACTTAATATGGTAATCTGAGGGAAGGGTTTAAATGGTAGCAGGCTATGTTATTACTTGATGAAAAAGGGGCGAGCGAGATGCTACAACCACCATTAAAGGATGAACTGACTCGAATACTGGAAGGGTATTCACTGGATGAAGAGTTAAAAGAAGAGATTCATCAGGAAGCTCAAGCTGCTATACAATTTCATGTGGAGCATGAGGAAAACTACGAACACATTGGAAATAGTCGGATCGCCGGCTATCCAGATCTGCCACCCACGATAGAGTGGCCTTGTAATTCAGACGGGGAATATTATACGTTTATTGCTCAAATTAATTTGAGTGAGCTGCCTTTTTCACCATTTGAGGGATTGCCTCATCAGGGCATACTATACTTTTTTCTTGGGCTGGATGAGCCCGCCTATGATATTGACCATAAAATCTTTTACTATAACGGTGACAGCAGCGCTTTGCAGAAAACATTACCGCCCGCTGGGTGCGTAGAGGTTTCGGCAGAGCAACGAGATTTCACCGCCTATGCGATTTCCTTTCAGCCGATTATTATCCTTCGGTCGGAGGGTGAGCTAGGAGATATTCTTGTAGATCAGTACGAAGAGCTGTATGAGCTTGTATGTGAACAAAGTGACACGGTGTGGGGGCAGCATCAGTCTTTTGCCGGGAACACTCGGCGCGATGCTTATCTGTGTCGAAACGGGCTAAAGGGTTTACTGTTTAACTGGCATAAGAGTGAGAGTCAGATTCATAAGGAAATCGAGCAAGCTACGCATAGGGGGAGTACGGATTATGCGGAGCATTTACGATCCGAAGTGCTGCCTCAGCTACAAGAATATCAAACGAATCGGGAAAAGCACGATCAGGCTTCGGAAAATTGGCATGTTCTGCTCTCGGTCTCTTCTTTGGACGAGGTTGGTATGTGCTGGTGGGACGCGGGGTATTTGGAGTTTTTTATAGATCAAAGGGACTTGAAGAACCTTGATTTCACGCGAACGTATGTCAATCTGGCTACGAGCTAGCTAAAGTTCTAGACTGGGAAAATAAAGTATTAGACGGACGTTGCTTCATTCAGCTCACGGGCAGGTTAGTTTAACTCTAGAAATAAGAAAAGGGAACAAGCGTTCTTTACATGTGTTATATATGAGTATATAATCAAAACGAACCGGAGATCTGTTTTTTTTTTGATAAAACAATGTAGATTCTTCTTTGGTGTAAGAATTTTATAAATAACTCAATTTTGGAGGGTCTGTATGCCATATTGTAAAGTCAAGAATGCCAATATATATTACGAGGAAATTGGTAAAGGCAAACCGATTATAATGATTCATGGTTTTACACCAGACCATCGGTTAATGAGTGGGTGCATGGAACCGATATTTGAAGGTAATTCCGATTGGCGTCGTATCTATCTTGACCTGCCTGGAATGGGACAAACAAAGGATTACGATCAGATATGTAATTCAGATGATATGCTAGAAGCAGTTATAAATTTTATTGAAACTCTTGTCCCAAACGAGGATTATCTCATAGCAGGCGAATCGTACGGTGGATATATTACAAGGGGAATAATTAATAGACATAAAGATCGTATTGGTGGAGCTGCTCTGATTTGTCCATTAATTATTCCTGAACACAAAAGAAGAATACTGCCCGAGCATTTTGTTGTTCATTGTGATCGCGAGTTTATGGGCACCTTAAGTGAAGAGCAAATAAGTGATTTTAGCGCAAATCAAGTCGTTCTCAATGAATATAATTGGAAAAGGTATTCTGAAGAGATAGTGGCAGGTTGTAAGATCGCTGACTACGATTTTCTTAGCAAGATTCAAAGAAACTATGGGTTTTCCACCAATATAGATAAATTAGTTTTTGATAAACCAACAGTATTTACTCTTGGGCGACAAGATGCAGTCGTTGGTTACATAGATGCTTTTAGAATTTTAGATAATTATCCTAGAGCAACCTTCGCCGTTTTAGATCGAGCAGGGCATAATCTTCAGATTGAACAGGTTCTATTATTTGAGTCACTTATGCGTGAGTGGCTTGAAAGAGTAACAGAGTTTGGATTTTAGTTGTATATTAATCCATGAACTAACGGGAAACGTTGATTCAATGAAACAACGAAAACCTAGGACTTTATTTTCTGCTGACAGTATGATTGGAATGATAAAATGCAAAGGCCCTTCTGGCTTTCCATCAGGGAAGCAGCGGAAGGGCTTTTGTTATATATACTTGCCTATACGGGGAGTTTATTTATATCCGCTGCACGGTGAACTCGAATTCCAGCATTTGATCGGCTGTAATTTGGTATTCTTCATGTACCGGGGCTCCCCAGCTATCGTCGCCGCCTACGCCCATTTGCTTGCCAGCTACGGTGACAACGGTGTAGTACACGTTGGGTAGCTCATATAGATGGTAGGCACTTTCCAGCTCAAACGCTGTATACGGCGAAATATTACATTCCACAGGCGCGGTGGCAGGTGCAGTAATGCGAATGCCTCGCTGGGAATCGTCGGTAATATCGACACGGCGCACGCCTGTACGATTGCCGGATTCCTGCGGCACGACATACCCGGATACGTTATCCGCAGCTTCGTTGCGGAATACGCCTAGTCTCGCGCCAAAGGCACGGTCGATGTAATTCTCTTCCGGTCCCATCGCGTACCAGTCCAGATGGCGGTAGTCTGCCGGAACCTTGAACGAAAGGGCAAAGATCGGCAGGTTAGGCAGTCCTGAGACGCCTTCATAAGTCGATTTTACGTTCAGACTGCCATCTGCCAAGACGGTGTAGGCTACCGTTACCTGTGCGTCCGTATGAATGCTCAGCGTGTAGCGGAATGCAACAGTTACACGGTCTGTCTGCTCTTCCGTGACCTCGATGCCCACGCATTTACGTGTCAGACTTGCAGCGAACCAGCCACCGGCTTCAAAGCCCAGTGCGGTTCCCCGATCATTGTCTGTGGTCGCCCGCCAGAACAATGGAGCAGGAGGTGTAGCGATCATCTCACGTCCGGCGTAGCGAAGTGAAGTCAGGCTACCTGCTCCTTTGGAGAACATGATACTGAAATCTGCACCGTGAACGCCAATATTTACATCGCCATGCACCACTCGTAAGGCACCGACCGTAGGGAGCTGCAGCGGATTTGGATCTTCCACGATGAAAATATGCTGTCCGAAGGCCACTTCGTGTCCAGCCTCAGCCCAGAGTGTCGCTTCCTTCAAAACCAGAGCGGTGTGAATGACGTACTCACCGGGCTTCTCGTCTGTGCTTGGGAACGTCAGTGGAATATACGCTTCGGTCTGAGCCGCCACATCCACATGAATGGCATTACGTGCGATCTCTTGGCCCTCATGCAGCAGGCTGTATACAAGCTCGTAGTCCCCCGTTCCTTCGAACAGGTTTTCATTGCGAATGGTTACACCGCTGCGATCCGGGGTGAGCTTCAAATTTTGGTACAGGAATTTGACCTCCTGCATCTTCGGTGAAACCTTCCGGTCCGCATAGACAATTCCGTCCGTACAGAAGCCATAGTCTGTTGGACGGTCATCAAAATCGCCGCCGATCGCGAGGTACTCGCGTCCGTAGCGATCTTTTTTCATGACCGCCTGATCGATGTAATCCCAAATAAAACCGCCCTGATACAGCTCGTATTTGCTCTCCAGCTCGGTATACTTGTGCATGCCGCCCACAGAATTACCCATCGCATGCATATATTCGCAACTGATATACGGCTTTTGTGGATTATCGTTTAAGTATTGCTCGATATCTGCAGGCTTGGCGTACATCCGGCTCTCCATATCGCTAGTATCATCGTACGTACGGTTATGAAACACGCCTTCGTAATGCACTAGACGGCTCGGATCGGTGGTTCGGAAATAGTTAGCTACATTGCGCAGCACTTCGCCTGCATACGACTCATTGCCGCAGGACCAGATCAGAATGGACGCGTGGTTTTTGTCCCGTTCCAGCATGGAAATGGCGCGATCCATGACGATATCTTGCCACTCAGGCAGATTGGCAGGAATATTCCACGATGGCTCGACGGCACCGAGTTTTTGCCAGGAACCGTGTGTTTCCAAGTTCATTTCATCAATTACATAGACTCCGTACTCATCGCATAGCTCATACCACAGAGTCTGGTTTGGATAATGAGAGGTGCGGACAGCGTTCATATTATTCTGCTTGAGCGTCCGAATATCCCACAGCATATCTTCACGGGAAATCGCACGTCCGGTGCGAGCGTTAAATTCATGGCGGTTCACACCTTTAAAGACGATACGTTTGCCGTTCAAATGCATGACCTTGTTGATCAACTCAAATTTACGGAAGCCGATTTTTTGTGGAATAACTTCCACGAGCGATCCACTGGCATCATAAATTTGAATGAACAACGTGTACAAATAGGGTTTCTCCGCGCTCCAGCGCTGCACTTGCTCCAAGGTTGCTGACAGCGAAGCGGTGCCATCCGTAAAGTCAGCTTTCAAAGAAGCTACAACATGGCCGACAGCATTTTTCACATCGACAGTTGCATAGGCAGTTGCTGGTTTTTCCAAGGTCAATTTCAGCTCCAGAAGGCCCTGTGTGTAGGAAGCATCCAGATCTGCCTTGGCATGCAGGTCACGTACGTGAACCGTAGGGATGGTATAGAGATATACGTCTCTGAAAATACCGGAAAAACGCCAAAAGTCTTGATCCTCCAGCCATGCCCCTGTACTTCTTTGATATACCTCTACCGCCAGCTTGTTTTCGCCAGCTTGCAAGAACGGTGTCAGTTCAAAGTCAGACGGCGTGAAGCTGTCCTCGCTATAACCGACAAATTGTCCGTTCAACCATACATAGAAAGCCGACTCGACGCCTTGGAAAGAAATGAACACAGGCTGCGCGTCGGAAGCCATATTTTCCGGCAAAACGAAGCTTTTGATATAGCTCCCGACCGGGTTGTGATCCTCCGGAATATGGGGTGGACGAACGTCCGAATGTCCGTCCCACGGATACATCGTATTCACGTACTGCATTTGGCCAAAGCCTTGCGTCTGAATGTGACCCGGCACCTGAATATCACTCCAGCCGCCGTACTCAAAGCCAGGAGTATAGAACTCTACCGGACGGCTGGCTGGATTTGTTGCATAGTTAAACTTCCAGCTCCCATTCAGGCTATGACGCCAAGCCATATCAGCTTGCTGCTCCGCTTCCTGAAGCGTAGCGTAATATTTGTGATCGGAATAGGCGGGCAGCCGATGTACAGCAAATTTGGTTACGTCGGTCAGCCAGTCCAGACTAGGGGGTTGGATGGTCAAGGCGAACACTCCTTATTTTTAAAATTGAAATGAAGAACGTACACAGAAATCTGTTATTTTACCGAACCCACCATGCCCGCTACAAAGTGTTTCTGCATCAGGAAAAATACCAGTGCAGTCGGAAGTGTGGACAGGACAATGGCGATCATGATGACACCGTAATCCGGTGCATAGCTGGAGCCGAGGTTCGAGATCAACAGCGGAATCGTTTGATTTTCCGGCGTTTGCAGCACAATCAGAGGCCAGAGGTAGTTGTTCCAACTGGACATGAATGTGATGATCGCGGCAGCGGCATAGGTTGTTTTCATTGTAGGCATGTATACCCGGAAGAACAGACCCAGCTCGGACAATCCATCCATACGACCTGCCTCCAGTAGATCTTTGGGAAACATCTTGGTGCTTTGACGGAAAAAGAAGATCAGGAACGCCGTAGTTACGGTCGGAATGACGACAGAAGAGAGCGTATCAATACCGATCCACGGTATGACATTAGAAATGCTGCCGAACATCCGGTAGAGCGGGATCATGATCGCCGCAAACGGAATCATCATAGACATCAGCAGGATATTGAAGACAACGTCTTTCGCTTTACTTCTGTAAATTTCAAAGCCATAACCAGCCAATGACGCGATTAGCATAGCCAGCAGCGTAGTTGAGATGGAGACTTTTGCAGAGTTACTGAGTGCGGTAACGATGTCCACTTTTTCAAGCAAATTGTGCATGTTATCCATCAGATGGGAGCCAGGCAGCAGCTTGCCCTTGGTCACATCGACCGACAGGTTCGTGGCGCTGGATAGCATCCACAGGAACGGGAAAATCGAAACGAACGACACAAGGATCAGAAAGGCGTACGTAAATGCTCTTTTTGTTTTCATCATTTTTTCTCACCTGCCACTTTGAACTGGATAATCGACAAGATAATGATCATAATGACGATGGAATAAGATACGGTCGCCGCATAACCAAAGTCGGATGAATACTTGAAGGACAGATTGTAAATATATTGCGAAATTGAAGATGTCGCGTTCCCTGGCCCACCTTTGGTAATATTCATAATTTCATCGAAGAGTTGGAGTGTACCAATCGTTGATGTAATCGAAGTGAACAGGATAATCGGCTTAAGCAGTGGAACCGTAATGCTGAAGAACTGTCGGATCGGGGAAGCTCCGTCAATACGGGCCGCTTCGTAGATGGAACTGTCAATGTTCTGAAGACCGGACAGGTAAAAGATCATATTATAACCAGTCCAGCGCCATGTGATCGCGATAATAATCGTAACCTTGGCCCAGAAAGGATCTGTAATCCATTGGATGGGCGTGCCAATCACGTGCAGATTCAGCAATAAGGAGTTTACCAGACCGTCGGACGAGAACAGGTACTTGAAGACAACGGAATAGGCTACAAGGGATGTGATACACGGCAAGAAGATAGCGGTGCGGAAAAAGCCCTTGAATTTCAGGTTTTTATCATTCAACAATACCGAAATGAACAGAGCCAGAATGACCATCAAAGGCACCTGGAAAATTAAATAGATAAACGTATTCTTCACGGCGGTTATAAACATTTTATCGGTGAAGAGTCGCTTGTAGTTATCAATGCCGTTAAAGCTCAGATTAGACCCTGTACCTGTCTTAAAGGACAAGATAAGCGCCTGAATCATCGGATAGAAATAAAAAGCGGCGATCATGATCACTGCGATGGATATGAACAACCATCCTGTCATACCTGCTTTGAGACGTGTTGTAGTTATTTTGGGCGCGGCTGTCTTCATACCATGTCAACTCCCTGTGCAGCAATAAAACCTTGAACTCGCAAGCCCAAGGTTTTAAGTGCTTTTCGTTTTATTATTTAGCCTTGGCTAGATGGACTGTCTTATTTAAGCTGTGCTTCCGCTTGTCCTTGAGCATCTTTCAGAACTGCGTCTACATCTTTTCCGTTCAGATAGTTTTGAATTTCAACGGTCATGATATCCTCAATGGCATACGTGTGCAGACCATAATTGACTTTTGGAACTTGTTTAGTCCATTCTGCAAATTTCTTATATACTTTGTCGCCTCCGAAGTACGGATCCTCCACGTCATAAGCTTTACCGCTGGAAGCTGCGTTCAATGAACCGACAATTCCAATTTTGCTCAGCATATCTTGATACAGCTCTGTATCTGTTCCGAATGTTTCTTTCAGGAAATCAGCAGCGGTATCTTGACCGTCCGAGTTAAGGACATACCAGGAGCTGCCGCCGAGGCTGGAAGCATTCACGGATTCAGGTATATTTTTCAGCTTAGGGAAAGGAACAACAGCCCATTTACCGGATTGCGAAGCTTCTGCTTTGATCGAAGGTGTAATCCAGTTACCTGTAGGTACGGAAGCAACTGCACCGCTGTTGAATGCGGCCAAGAACTGACTCCAGTCGGCATTCATTTTAACAATGTTAGCGTCGAACAAGGATTTGTACGTCAAGAGAGCTTCTTTCAGAGCTGGATTACCAGCCAGGTTTGGTGTTTTACCGTCTTCTTTCAGGTACCATGAACCTGCGGTTTGGATCATACCGCGGATCAGACCGAGGTCATTCGGATCTTGAGTCAGCATTTCTTTGCCTGTTTTTTGTTTTACGGCTTTACCAATTTCAATAAATTTGTCCCAATCAATATTGGTCAGGTCCGCTACTTTGTAGCCGGCTTGTTCCAGATAGTCCGTTCTTACATACAGTCCCATAACACCGGAGTCGAATGGAACACCGTACTGCTTGCCATTGTAGCTAGTCGGTCCAATTTTATAATCAGCGAAGTCGGATGCTTTGATCGTGCTGCTCATATCATGGAAAGAATCGGGATAGGCTTGCAGGAAGTTCTGTGCCCGATAATCCTCGATCAGAACCACGTTCGGCAATCCTTTAGTAGATCCGGAGTTAAGGCCGGCATTCATTTTTTGTACGATATCGTTTTGAGCATATTCAACAATGTTTACGGTTACATCTGGGTGTTTGGCAACGTAGCGATCTTTTGCCAGCTTCAGGGCTGCGATATTAAAATTCGGGTCCCAAGCCCAGACGGTGATTTCTTTTTTGCCTGAATCTGTGGTTGTAGCTGCTTTCTCGGAATTGCTGGAGCATGCGGATAGCAAGATCAAGCTTGCAATCAGCAGAAGGAAAGTCATTTTTTTCATTTTGTTCAACCCCTACTCTTTTTTTATATGTTGCTTGCCAGTTCTAAATCTCTTGAATGAAAGCGGTTACCTTGTTTGTAAATCTAGTGTACCATCCATACTTTGTCGGTGTTAGGAATATCTTTATACGGATTGGTCTTATTATTATGATTTATGAAAAAAGGTACCGCTTACATTTGTGTTTTATTTTGATTTAGGTATTTTTTTTAGGTTGAACTAAAGTTGTTCACTAAGCGCCACTGCGCGGCCGGATGGTGCTTCCCATCGCTGTTGCTTGTACAGCACCATTCCGCCCACTCCGTTCTTGTTCCACCTTCTTTGTTTAGTTCAGCCTATTTTTTTATGGGGTAGGTGGGGTGGGTTTTACGATCAGTGGGAGGGTCATTCTCACTTTGGTGCCCTCGCCTTTTTTACTGGAGATGGTCACGCCGTATTCTTCTCCATATAAAAGGGTAATGCGGTTGTGCACATTCTGGATGCCGATGCCTGTGAACAGTTGGCGCTTGCTCTTGGGATTCGGCAGTCCGTCTTGCGCCGTATGCCCGTCCAAATCCATACCGTCCCCATCATCGACCACCTCACAGATCAATGTATCCTCCGTTTTGGACACCAATATATAGATGTGGCCTACATTTTTTTCATTAAACGCATGGAAAAAAGAGTTTTCGATAAAAGGCTGAATGATGAGCTTGGGCACATGGTACTCCAGACAATCGGGTGATACAAAATAATTCACTTGTACCCGCTGCCCGTAGCGCACATGGTTAATGAACACATAATTTTGCATGTTGGCCATTTCCTGCTCGATGGTGATTGTTTCACTCACATTGCTGATTGTATTTTGCAGTAAGGAAATGAGCGCATTGATCGTTTCGGCGGCTGTTTCCTTGTTTCCTTTGAGTACCAGCATTTTGATCGAAGCCAGTGTATTGTACAGAAAATGCGGATTGATCTGCCGTTGTAGTGCAGCAAGCTCTGCGTTTCGTTGGCCTTTTTGCGTCTCTAAAAGCTTACGGATATAGTCATTTAGTTCATCCAACATGTAGTTGTAAGCATGACTTAATTGTCTAACCTCATAGCTGCCTGTTACCGGGATATAATTATCAAAATTTTTCTCACGTATGGTCGACATTTGCTTCACCAGTCGAGTCAGGGAACGAATTAGTCGACGGGATATCAGAAAAACGATCACCAAAGCAATCAGTACGATGGCAATGCAGATCCAGACAACGGATTTAACGTCAATAATTTGCCCAATCGCGGCTTGTCTGTCGATCATGTTCACCAGATAAAAATCAAATGAAGGGATATAGTTGGAAAGGAGGATACTCTCCTTATTCATCACATCCGCATTAATGTAGTTCAATCCCTGTTCATTGATTTTTGTGGCATAGCCTAGCAGCTCACTGGAGCGTTGTCCGATCAGGTCCTGGCGGTTGCTTGATACAATTAATCCCGACTTGTCCAAAATAAGCACATCATTGCCGTTGCTCGTGAAATTGTTGTAGAAACGGCGAAATTCAGGCTCTCGGATAGCGATGTAGATCATGCCGTACAGGGTGCCACTGGTCCGCTCCATAAATGGTTTGGAGGCGATGATATAGGGTGTTGGCTTTTGCGCGGTGGTATTCATTTGTTGCTGAAATAATTCAGTATCCAATTGATACATAAGCTGTGCCGGTCGTGCTACACTTTGGGCTGTAATCGCACTGCTTTTAAGCTCTTCCGCAGTTACAGGCCAATAGGATGAGTCAGAGTAAAAGCTCCGACCGTTCAGACCAGTTACAGCGACACCAACATCATAGGCATCGACGTTCGATTTAATTTGCTTCATTTGCTGTGCCATTCCGAAGTAAGTCCTCGCCGAGTTAATCGAGTCAGATTGACCGCCAGTCAGATAGTTCTTGACCGTTCCATTTTCCGAAGCATGGGTTACGGCATTCACGATGGAATCATTGAAGGATTCAAAGCTGGATTGAATCTGGCTGAGTACCTTGGCATTTGTAATACTGAATGTCTCCGCAAAAAGTCGTTCAGACATTCGAATTGTCACCAAAGAGGTCAGCAAGGACACCGCAGTGATGCTGACCACCATAACAATAAAGATTTTGAAGAACAGACCTTGATATTTGATCTTATGCATATATCTTTTCATATTCAATCTCTTTTCTGCTGGCAGATGTGACTTACTCTCTAATAGAGATGCTCCCGGCGGTACTGACTGGGCGAGGAACCCTTCACCTTTTTGAACACTTTGGTAAAATAGCTGGGGTCCGAATAGCCTACCATGCTGCTAATATCCGAAATGGACATCGTCCCCGACCGTAGTAACTCTGCGGCTTTTTCAACCCGAATTTTGTTCAGATACTCGCTAAAACCTTCTGTATGGTGTGCCGTAAAATAACTGGACAAGTAGGAAGGGTTAAAGTGAAAATATTGCCCAAGTGTCGTCAAATTGAGTGTTTCAGCATGATGCTCCTTAATATACTCCAGCAGTTTTTTCATGCTTGCGCTACTTCCCGGCTGTGTCTTGGCCATGATCTGTCTGTTCGCTTCCTCCAAAAAGGCCTCCAGAAGGCGCACAGCTTCATGTACATGAGGGGCATCATTAATTGTTTTGAAATAGGAATATTTCGCCGCATCCAACTCCTTCATATCATACCCCTGATTCCCGAGCAAAATCGTAATGTTGAACACGATATTTCCAAGAAGCGATTTGAATTCAAAAGCGGTAGAGGTATAGTTACCGGACATGGCGGCTACATAGGACCTCAAATCCTGAAAAGCTGTATCAAAATGCTCACGCTTCATCTCTTCTGTAAATTGTTTTAAGTTAAACGAGCTGTTCACTTGTACAGGCTGAGGGAGTTCGTCTTCTATTAACAGCGCTGTTCCTGGGAAATAAAAGCGGTAACTCAGCAGTTTTGGCAGTTCATCCTGATAGACGTCACTAATCTGATTGAACTCATCAAATAAATGGCTAACTGCCCAGCCTGTCTGTGGATCGACTCGCTTTGTCTCCTGAGCAACTTCCCTAACCGCAGCCATCCAGGCGTCTACTTCCCGTGGATCAAGATTGGCTAAAAACACAGCCGCATAGGCATCAGACGGCAGTTGTCGCAGTACGATGCGCTCACAGGCAGAGGATACTCGATCTGTAAGCTTGGAAAATAGGTCCGAGGCAGAGATGGAGCGCCCTTTATCCTGCTGTACCGACTGTTCTATACCTATGAGCGCAAAACGAGTATAAGGGAATGCTTGCTTCAGCAGCTCGGCGTCATAGTCCATGCTATACCCGGAGATCAGCTTTTCGATCACATGATCTATCGTAATTTGACTATTCCCAGCATCCGCCTGATATTGAATGGATGGAATTTTGCGAGCGGTTCTCTGGAGGACTTGGAGTAGTTCATCCGTGTCCAGCTTGGGCTTTAAAATATAGTCAGCAACCCCTTGTTGAAAGGTGGATCGCACGTAATTAAATTCACCGTAACTGCTAAGCACGATGACTTCAATATCTGGATAATTCTGTCTGACTATGCGCGTCAGCTCCTCGCCATCCATGATCGGCATCACGATATCTGTAATGACAATATGAGGACGCAAGGCTTCAATCAGCTCCAGCGCCTCTTTCCCGTTGGAGGCCTCACCTACAATTCGAAATCCATACTGTTCCCACGATAAATGGTGTTTAATTCCTTGCCGTACCAATATCTCATCATCCACAATCAAAATGTTGCATAGCTCATTCATGGCAGCACTCTCCGTAATTATACCTATTCGAGGATTTGTAAAAATCCTGATTCAAAAAAGACCTCCACCACGTGGACGTCATATCATCTGAGGCACATATTTGATAACGCTTCCAACTTAGCTTGAATCTAAAGCATTTAACCTTTACATGCTAACATAAACCACACGGGGATTCCAAAAAAAATTAGTCCAAATGGCATATAAAACACAAAAAAGGCAGCCGAGAAAACCTCGACAGCCTTAAACAACCGGGATTACCTTATACAGTACCCCAAGTCCGATCTCCTGCCAAATATTTTTCAGTCAAAATAGACAGCAGTTGAATGCCAACCTCATTGTGTCCTCCCTCAGGAAGGATCAGGTCAGCGTATTTCTTGGAAGGCTCAATAAATGCCTCATGCATCGGCTTAACCGTAGTCAGATAGTGATCGTGGATCGAATGGATGGTGCGGCCGCGTTCCTCAATATCGCGAAGAACCCGACGGAGAATACGCACATCAGGGTCCGTATCCACAAATACTTTGATGTCAAGCAGGCTGCGGAGCTTTTCGTCTGACAGTACGTGCAGACCCTCCAACATAACGATATGATTTGGCAGAAGCTCTACCGTCTCGTCCGTGGAGCGGGCATGAACCGTAAAATCATACACGGGCGCTTGTGTCGCTTGTCCTTTTTTCAGACATTGGAGATGCTCAATAAGCAATTCGTTGTCAAAGGCAAACGGATGATCATAATTGACCAAAGCACGTTCATCATAGCTCAGATGTGAATGGTCTTTATAATAGTTATCCTGAGATATGAAAGTCACTTTATTAGATCCCAGACGCTCAACGACGGCGCGTGCTACCGTCGATTTACCGGAACCTGTACCGCCGGCAATACCAATAATAAGCATGGCGTTTCACTTACCCTTCCCTAAATGTATCCCGATACAACTCAAGTATTGTAGCACAATGCACACTTTTTTTCATCACTGTTGAACTTTGTATTTCTTCCATTTCCGTATCTTGGCTCTGAATGTTTTAAACGGTGCCACCGAGTTGATGTGAATCCATCTTGCCATGGGCCAGTTTGGATTCGTACCCGTCCAATTGTGAACGCCTTGAGTGAAGAGCTCTTCGTGGCTAAGTGTGTCGATCCAATCCAGCCACTTTTGCTCAGTCAACTTGAACATATCGCGTAATTCGCGTAAAGATTGGTGGGAGTAAGTCTTGTAAAATGATTGATATAGTTCGCCTAGTCTGTTCCATTTATAATTGGGGGCGGGCATGATGACGGTTTTTCCTTCCCGTTCGTCTCTGTCCCATGTCATGACAAGATGAAGCCATCCGAGCTGGTAGGCAATCATCTCTGCGGGTGTTTTATCTACTTCAGGGATACGAATATCTTTTTGGCTCTCGTCGATCTCCTGAAACTCACCGTCAAATCGTAAATAGGAGGCATGAATGGCTTCCTTTAACTCCGATTTGGAAGCGTAGTCGTAGCTGGACATCTCATCGCTCCTTTAAATGATATGGATGATACTCACCCCTTTATATGTACCATTCCCAATATGACAACTGTATGTCTTATTCAAAAATAAAAAAATATCGTTTTTTGTGATTTTATGAAACAGAATTTGGCGTGTTCACGAAACAGGATGCAAAATTAATTGAAAAATTAAGACAAAAGATAAGTAATTAGACATATTTTAATATATATTTAAATGCCTATAATTATTGGAGTATAGCGTTTGAGGGCCCTCATTGGTGTTGGGATATTATTCTCTTCATCAGTACGTTATATACCGTTGGGGCAGGTCATGTCCGATGAACGGTGCAACCTTTGCTTTAGTATTCATGAATCTAACCAAGAAGGGGATTGTTATATGAAATCGAGTTTGCTAAGAAAATGTGCAAGTGTAATGTTAAGCAGTACGTTGGTACTGTCTTTATCATTACCGTTGCTAGGTCATGCACATGCGGATGGGAATTTACAGATAAGTGATGATTTCGAACAAGGAAAAGCTCAAGGCTGGACCGCGGATTCGGGGAACTGGTCTGTGGTCAAGGATGGGAATGGCTCTACATACCAGCAATCTAGTCGAAGCGAAAGCCATTCCGTTAAGGGTAATGCCTCATGGACGAACTATAGCGTGCAAGCAGATGTATATGTAAATGATTTTAATGGCTCCAATCGAGTCTACGTTGCAGGTAGATACACAGATTCCAACAACTTCTACGCAGCATCGTTGTACAACAAGAATGACGGAGCGCTTGAGATTCGAAAAAAAGTCAAAGGCTCTATGAAGACACTGGCTACCAATAAAAAATACAAACTGGACACGAATACATGGTACAGAGTTAAGCTGGAACTATCCGGTTCGGAAATCAAAATGTATGTCAATGATCAACTGGAGCTGTCCGCAACAGACACCAGCCTCACTGCTGGAGCCATTGGTTTGGTGACCTCCAAAGCAGCTGCCGAATTCGATAATGTGATTGTATCCGGTGCTTCTTCTGAGGTAGATCCAGGAACACCGCCTGTGAATCCAACACCAGGTACAGAAAAACCGACTCCTGGAGTGGACCCTGATGTAACCTCTAAAAGTAACTATAATTTGACTGGCTTTTCGTATGGTAATACAGGTGGTGGCAACATTGCGGATACAGATGCCAACTACAAAAAAGTTTACAACGCTGTAGATCTCAACGAAGCACTGAAGAAAGGCAGCAAAGTCAAAGTGATTGAGATTATGAACGATCTTGATCTCGGTTGGAATGAAATTCCTAGTGCTGCCAAAGTAATGCCTTTTAGTGCCAACAATCCTGTACAAACACATCCTGTTCTGAAAAAGACAGGTGTGAGCAAAGTCTATATCGAAAATATGAATGGGGTTACGATTTTCTCGGCCAATGGTGCGAAAATCAAACATGCCGGCTTTGTTATCAAAAGAAGCTCCAATTTGATTTTTCGTAACCTCGAATTTGATGAACTTTGGGAGTGGGATGAAGCAACCAAAGGGAACTATGACAAGAATGACTGGGACTATATTACTGTCGAAGGTGCAAGCTCCAAGGTATGGATCGACCATTGCACATTTAACAAAGCCTATGATGGTCTGGTAGATGTGAAAAAAGGGAGTAACGGAGTTACGATTTCCTGGTCCTTGTTCAAAGGAGATGACCGCAGCTCCAACAGCTGGGTAACCCAACAAGTCAATGCGATGGAAGCAGACAAGTCTTCCTATCCTATGTACGCTTATCTGAGAAGCAGTGCAGTAGGCATGAGTAAAGAAGATATCATTGATATTGCAGCAGGACAAAAGAAAGCGCATCTGGTTGGTGCCACGGAAATGGCAGGCGACAATGCGGATTTGGAAGTGACGCTGCATCATAATTACTACCTGGATATTCAGGACCGTATGCCACGTTTGCGTGGTGGTAATGCTCATGCATATAACATCGTTATGGACGATGCCGGATTGGCCAGAGCCAAAAAAAGAATTACTTCTGACATGGCTAAAGCAATTGCCGCAAAGGGATACCATTTTGATGTCGTGGGTAATGGTGCAATTTCAACAGAAAACGGCGCGGTATTGCTAGAAAAGTCTTATTTAATTGATGTGTTTTCTCCAGTGCGTAATAATCAAAAAGATCCTAACAAAGCGGATTACACAGGTAAAATCAAAGCCGAAGAGGTTATCTCTTCCGACAATGGTACCGTATTCAGAGGAGGCAGTGAAGCTGCGAATAGCCCGTTAGCCCCTTATCCTGCGAAGGCCAAGGGCTTCTCTTGGAATGGGTTCACAACGTTGCCATACAGCTATACTGCCGAAGACCCTGCTAACCTGGTTGCTCAATTGCAGGCCAAGGATGGAGCGGGTGCAGGCAAGCTGAACTGGTCGAGTGAAAACTGGCTCAAAACGGTGTACAATACAGCCGCTACGAAAGATGCAATAGTGGAAGAAGATTCCGAATAGGTAGGCATATAAAAAAGCAGCCAGGACAGATATGCTCTGTTTCTGGTTGCTTTTTTGGTTACCCACGTTTAGGCTGCGTTCGGTATGAGCTTAACCAATAACGACAAATGAGGATACGCCAGCAGGTACGGATCTAACGCGGAATAATACTCCATCATCTCTAAAAGTACGCAGAATATAAGGCTGGTTCGTAGGTGTGCGGACTCTGTTGAATCGGGCAGTACCAAAGCGGTCGAAGCCTGCAGCTTGGACAAAGGTTCCATCTAAACGCCGGAGTGTTGCAAAAAATCCAGACGTGTTAAAAGGTACACCATCATTGTTAGCCCAGATAACTGTAAATCTACGAAGGGTTTGTGTTGGACTCACATTGCGATATCTCGTAACAGGAACCTTTCTGCCCGTAGATTTCAGCGTTTGTGGAGGACGAATGGCCACTTCAAATCAACTCCTTTGTTGTGATGAGATAGTAAATGCACACAAAGGAGTTTTGGACCGGACTATAAACTACTGCTTCCTAAAAATAGGTATATATTGAACTTGGGACATCATTATGCCCACTCGCGCCGTAGCGTAAAGAGGTCTTTTAACGCGTCTGTAGACAGCTCAGTAATCCAGCCTTCGGTACTGGTTATGATTTGGTCGCTAAGCTGCTGCTTGCTCTCCAGCATTTCATCAATGCGTTCCTCCAGCGTGCCCAGCGAGATAAATTTGTGCACCTGTACATCCTTCGTTTGTCCCATCCGATAGGCTCGGTCTGTGGCCTGATTTTCAACAGCCGGATTCCACCAGCGATCAAAGTGAAAGACGTGGTTGGCTGCCGTCAGATTCAGACCCACCCCCCCGGCTTTGAGCGACAAAATAAACACGGATGGCTGCTCGGCAGGGGGGAGCGTGTGAGATTGGAATTGATCAATCATTCGGTCACGCGCCGTTTTGGACGTGCTACCGTTCAGATAGAGCACAGGCTCTTGCAGCTCCTGAGCGAGTACCCGCTGGAGCATCTGCCCCATACCAATATACTGTGTAAAAATAAGGCAGCGCTCGCCCTCCTCCCGCAGTTCCTTGACCATAGCCAGAATGCGCTCTAGCTTGGATGAACGGCTAATGACCGTCTCAAGATCGGACTGACTATAACCGGAAGCCGCTGCATCCGGGAATGCCTCCTTGGTTAAGAGGGCTGGGTGGTCGCAAAGCTGCTTCAACTGGGTAAGGGCGGATAAAATGGCTCCTTTCCGTTCAATCCCTTCCAGCTTCTGCATCCGTTCCATCAACTCTTTGACAATCTGGTCATAGAGCGCGCCCTGCTCAGAGGTCAGATGAATGTAGGTTTTCATCTCATTCTTGTCAGGCAAATCAAGCTGTATAGCAGGGTCCTTCTTCTTGCGCCGCAGCATGAAGGGCTGAACCAGCTTTTGCAAATCTAATGTGCGCTGCTCGTTATGTTCCTTCTCAATAGCATTCATAAAACGATTGCTAAAGGCGCGTGAGCTGCCCAGATAACCTGGATTGATAAAATCATAAATGGACCACAGCTCGGACAATCGATTTTCAATAGGTGTCCCGGTCAACGCAATCCGATGACGTGCAGGAAAGCTGCGCACGGCTGTGGATTGCTTGGTTTGCGCATTTTTAATGTTTTGCGCTTCATCCAGGCAGACCGAATCCCAGGTCATGCTTTGTAGCAGCTCTTGATCCAGGGTTGCCGTAGCAAAGGAGGTCAGGATGACATCAGCCTGCTCTACTTCTTCACGGAACAAGTCTCCCTGCTTCCGCCTGCTTCCATAGTGCAGCATCACCTTCAATGAAGGGGCGAAGCGGCTGAGTTCCTTCTGCCAGTTGCCCAGCACCGACGTCGGGCAAATCAGCAGCGAACTGGAGCGGACACCCGTCTCAGCGGCAATTTCCTGTAAGTGCAGTAAATAAGTAATAAATTGCACCGTTTTACCAAGTCCCATGTCATCGGCCAGACAGGCCCCCAGTCCAAAACGCCGTAAAAAGGCAAGCCATGCGTACCCGTCCCTCTGATACGTCCGCAGCTCAGCTTGCAGCCCGTCCGGCACGTCCAATGCAGGCCATTCTGACTGCCGTCCGAGCTGGCTGATCAGCTTCAGCAGATGGGCATTCAGCTCGACTTCCAGCCGGAAGCGTGCCGCATCCTCCGGCTGCTCACTCGAGGCGTCGCCTTCAGGATCGTCGGCGTTGCCGAGCAGGTGGAGCTGCAGGATGTCCTGAAAGGACAATCCCTGAGCGCTGTCGATCCCGGCCATAGCCCGGCGGATCTGCGCCAGCAGCGCAGGGTCGAGCGCGATCCATTGCCCGCGAAAGCGAACCAAGCGCTCGTTGCGAGCGACCAGCTCGGCGAATTCCGACTCGCTCAGATCGGCATCGCCGATGGCAACACGCCAATCGAACTGGACAATCGAGTCCAGTCCGAACAGCGAGCTGCCCTTCGTGCGCTCTCCCGCCCCTTCGCCCGGGCGTACCTTGGCCCGCAGCTTCGGCTTCTTGCGGGTAGCTGCCTCCCACCAAGCCGGGAGCAGCACTTGCCAACCGCTTTCCAGCAGACGCTGGCTGTCGGTCGTCAGGAATTGCCACGCCGCTTCGTCGGAGAGCGGGCGATTCAGCACGTCATCGCGGCTTCCGGCACGCTGCCCGGCAGGCAAAATCGAGGTCAAGCCTTCTAGCCACCCGGCTGAGCGCTCACGGACATGTGCTGTCCAGGCATCGGGCCATGAGCCGGATGCGTACCCATCATCGGCGAGCTGTACAGACACCAGCAACGCCGGGTCTTGCTTGTCCTGCAACACAAGCTTGAGCTGCCAGGACGGCTCGTCGTCCTCCAGCTCTGGCTCCAGCAGTTGCAGAAGCGGCCGAAAGGGCGCGGTATCGGCTTTCCAGCCGATGGCGATGAGCCAGGCCCGCGCGTCTAGACCCGCCGCGGCTGGGCGGTTGGAGGCGAAGAGAATCGGATATTCTCTTCGCAAATCGGCGGCTTCCGCTTCGGTGCCGTACCAGCGTTGAAATACGGCAGACGAGAACGCCGCTATCAGCCCATCTTGTTCGTCCTTCTCCAAGTTGCCTAGCAAAGCAAGCTCTGCCGGCTGGATGTTTTCCAGTACTTCCCCTTCCGCATCCCATTCCCATTGCAGCTTCCCTGCCTGGAACGCCGTGAAGCTGGGCACATAGGCTTTCGCTTCAATACAGTGAGCAAGCGAAGGGATCAGCTGAAGCCATGGGGCATGGGCCTCGTCCCAGATCCATTCGATATGCTTTAGAAGCTCGCGCTCTGCCAGAAAAGGAATCACCTGCTCCGAAGGCAGCAGGATAATATCCGTGTCTTGAACATGTTGAATCTCCAGCTCGGTGCCATAAAACGAAGCCTCATGCCAAGCAAACAAACGCTGCTTCAGAATTTGGCCGGAAATGCTATAGTTCATGGAGGAATCGCCATAGATCAGCGCGTCTCCATAGGTAGTTAATTGGATATGCACGGTAATCGTTTCGGTATATTGACTCATGATAACAATTTCCCTTTCCGCAATTCCTCCTGTAGCGCCCGCAGGCGGCTATGACGGCTGGTGAAGGTCGTAAAGAACAGCTCCCAGCGTGATTCTTGCTTCATTTTCTTGTACAGCTTGAACAGCCGCTTTAATAGCTTGACTGCTGCTTTATAGCTGGATCTGTTTTTTTCTAGCACATAGCGTTCTACCGCTTGATGGTAAAAGGGGAGTAGTAACTCAGGCGCGTTCTTTTCAATGGGCTGTAACACGCTCACTCGAAAACTCAAAGGTTCACTGCGTATGCTTAGCTGATAGTCGATCCATGACCGCCATTTCTCGTGAGCAAGCAGTGCCTCTTCATACATTCCTCCGGCAAATGGAAGCATACCCACCAGCGTGTCCCACATGTCCTGCTCCGCTTCTGGAAGGTGCTGCAAAACCACATCCCAATCATGCATATAATCCTGTAAATGGTCATCCCGATGACTGTGAAGCAGGGGACCGATATGCCGCAGTCCGTCCTTGAGGCGTGCCCAATTCTCAGCTTTACGCAACGCCTGTAAGAACAAAAGCAATTGGTTGGAAGAGATTTTTAGTGGAAAAGCTCGTTCCGCTTCCTGAAGAAGTACCCAGGCTTCATTATCCTGCGATTGGAAAATATGCATCCAGCTGCGAGCCAACATCCACGGAAGCCTTGCTAAAGTAGTGCCGAGATCCTCCTCAGCCGCCTGCAAATGCTGTAATTCCTCCGTATATATGCTGGAGTCCTGTCTTACGGGATGCACCCAGTACAGCCAAAACTGATAATACGCGTCTGAAAAATAAGTACCGTTACGCGATTCTGTCAGCATTTTTCGGCGTAAATAGGCTAAGGTTTCTGCCATACGGGCTTCTTGCATCGGTTCATCGGTCAGCTCCAGTGGACTCTCAAAATCACGATCGATCGCTTCTTTAAGCTCATCGGCAGCAATTTGCGTGTAATACCCCATATAGGTATGAGAGGGATAGCCTGGCATGGAAGACTGAGGTACCAGCTTTTCCAGCACACGCAGATGAGCATGCAGTCCGTATAGCTGTTGCATGCCAGGTGAAAGCGGTGGCTTCACAGCATAGATCGAGGCTAAAGCGCTTTGGACAAATTGGGAGTTTTGTGTGTTCACACGATTAAGGGCGATACACTGATCGAACAGATCATGCCACTCTGAAATGGGCATGTCCGGTATTTTACTTGCAGTTTTACTGAGGGCGTTTCTTGTTGTTTCCTTGTGATCCGGTGAAAGATTCGACCGGGAAGGAGGTGTGTTACGCGTGTCAGCTTTTGTCGACAATCGAGTGAATCCCGCCGAATGAGCGTTCACTAAAGCATGTACAGAACGTTCCTGTTCATTCGCGTAATTCAGTAGTACGGCGATCATATGCTTGCAGTTGGCGTGGACAGGGCATGTACATCTGCTGGCAGCAAAAGCGCTCAAGTGGAGATCCACCTCGTATAGCTCGCTTCCATCCACGACAGCTGCAATATGATCGGCATCAGGCATTACGAATTCTTTTACCTTTCCTTGCTTAAAATATTGGAAACCTCGTTTGATCGTCACATCATTAAAATGGTCAGCCACGTTTTGAATAAGCTGTTGCCACTGTATATCATCCATAAGATAGGTTGGTTTCATATGCATTAGTCTCCTAAGAGAGAATAGTTAATCCGATGACTGCTTAACTCTTCCATTATATCAGTTCACGGATATAAATTGAGTGGAGGGAGCAGTTGGAAAATTCCGAAGAATAACCATCGGGTAAAAAGTAAAAATCCCCTTACGCTATAGCATAAGGGGTTTGATTCATTGGCAAGAGCGGGGAGGCATTCTCTATTGTTTCCCATCCGGATTCTCTGTTCGATGGAAGACCATAGAGATAACAAGAAGCACCAAGGGTACTACTGCGCATACAGCAATTCCAAAATAACCTATTATTTTATCGAAGTTGCCTATCTCAACAAAATTTTGGGGATACATGCTCAGGCAAAATAATATAATTAACGGGAGATAACAGATATACCCGTTCCACTTTTGGGTGAGCTGGCTGATCCCCGTTACAATATAGAAATAATAGTTTGAGGCGGTCATGAAAATTTTGATCGTCCACAAAATGATAAATAATATTTCAAATCGTTCCAGGAACGCGCCGGGGAATTCAATTTGCTGTGCAAAAGAAACGACTGGCCATTGCAGTCGGGAAACTTCCTCAACTGACATACAGCCGACGACCATCGTTACCATTAAAATATACAAACCCATTGCAATCGAGTAGCCGATTGACCCAGCCTTCCATGCTTTTTGGGGATGGGTCATCACATTAGTTAATATAAGGATGGATTCAAAACCCAATGTAGAGAAAGGTATAACTTTAAGTGATTCAAAGATCGGTCGCCATCCTTTATGGAAAACAGGGCGCAAATTATCAAGATTGAAATGGTTGACATTAAGAACGACCAACAATAAAAAAACAATAAGGGTTAAAGGGAAAAAAAGTTCGATCAATCGAACCATTGCATGGAGACCGCCCCAGGTCAAATACCCAATAAGCAGAAGAAACGGTAAGAGAATCATACTTATTGGGGTTCTCTCCAGTGCAAGACCTTTGAGGAATTCCGCCATCATTCTACATACAAAAGAGCATATCATCGTGCAATGTACAATAAATGCAATATTGATGAGCAGGCCGATGAATTTACCCGCGATCACAGGATTGAGCTCATAGAACGTCTTCCCTGGAAATCTCCGGCACAGTTTAAAATGGATAAAAACGATGCCTACCCCAAGCAGACTTGCCAGCAAAAGTCCCTGCCACACGTCGGGCGTTTGTGTCTTTTCCGCGATGGTTCTTGGCAAACTGACAATTCCCACAGCGTACACGGTCGAAGTGACTGTAAGTAAGGCTTGAAGGGTAGAGATTTTTTCCTGTTTCATGGAAGGTATGTTGGACATTACTCTTCCTCTCCTTTTGTATAAGCACCTGTTCGTTTAATCTGTACTTCAGCCTGAACATCGATTGGTATTTGACTGAATGTATTTTGCCAATTTTCCTTTACCCGATCCCAGTAAGCGGGATAGTTCACTTTTACTTTTGTGCCAAAACCGACTACATCTGCTCTCATTTCTTTCTGAAGTGTGTTTAGCGATTGGGATATGGTCTGTTTGATTTCATCTTGCGCTGCTTCTTTGGCGGTTCGGATGAATGATTCCTTCAGGAAGTCCACAGAAGTAACCGAGTTTTCGTTTAGCTTGATATCTGTTTTGATACGAACTGTGAATGAGAGATCCTGTCCATTAAGGTGGGGAATAAGTTTACTATGGGCATCCTCAACTTCAAAGACCATGTGTTGTTTCGTCTTTGGGTCCTCAACTTTAATAATGGAACCCTTCGTTTTTCCCAGCATCCAGTTGATCCCGATAACATCCTCTTCGTCCAGCCAATAAGCAAATTTCTTCGTTTTGCCGCTGACCAGAGCTGCTCCTGAGAAGTGATTGCCGTCATTGCTTTCTAGGCATTGAATGAGGAAGTCAGCTCCTTGTGAGATATGTGTAGACATTTCCCCTAATGTTATTCTATAAGGTATTTTTGAGTTGAAATCACTATTTTTGGCCAATGCTTCAAGGTCAATGGAAGGTATCTCTTTATGTTTGCCAATCTTATTGAGCACTTCTTTCGCATTGCCTTTTACGATCATAACAAGTGATTTTCGACTCGGTTTATAGGAGCGAGTAAACGTATCTAACAATTGGTCGATTCTTGTTTTTTGTATAGCTTGGTCACTAATCAAAATTAAGCGAATAAAACTATATAAAGGAGCACGGGATACCTGCTTGGCCTGTTCCCTGGAAGCAGACTGGATTGAATCTTTGTTAAAGGTTGTTACGTTGCTATACATATTTTTTCTGGATTTCTGCGCTATTAAGTGCTGGTAGGTAAGTTCCAGCATATCCTGCTGATCCGTATCAATGGCGACGCCTTGAATAATACTCAAGTTATCGATCTCTCTGCTATCCCAACAACCGGTGAGGAGAGCAGCACATGCGATCCATGCAGCAAAGCATTTTTGCGCCCATAGGGTTCGACGAAACAGAAAGATGTAAGAGAGCATAGGTTTACTTCCTTTTTCTGTTAGATTGTATTTCGTCCTGTGTCTTTAGCATCATAGGGCGTTTTTTGAGATATTTAAAAGGAACCCGAACCAAAGTATCTTGTTGATCTCTTAGCCGAATTGGGGCTAGGGGTGACATGTAAGGAACTCCAAAGCTTTTGATCTGGACCATGTGTACGCCTAAACAAATAAAGGCTAAAATTACTCCATACAGCCCATAAATCCCTGCGATCATCATAATGGGGAAACGAAGAAGCCGGATTCCAATACTGCCGCTGTACTGCGGGCTTGCAAAGGACGCAATGGCAGTAAGACCAACGACAATAATCAGAAAAGCACTTACGATCGCCGCCTCGACAGCGGCTTGTCCAATCACAAGACCGCCTACAATCCCGATGACTTGTCCTATGCCTTTAGGTAGCCGTAGACTTGCCTCGCGCAGTATTTCCAATGCTAACTCCATAATTAGAGCTTCCACAAAAACGGGAAAAGGAATCCCTTCCCTTGAGGCAACGATAGACATCACTAGCTCAGGTGGGATTAATCCAGGATGAAAAGAAATAAGTGCAACGTACAGCGAAGGCAGGAATGTTGCAATGAACAGAGCCGTTAAACGAAGCATGCGGAAAAATGTTCCTAAAGGAAAACGCTCGTAATAATCCTCTGGGGATTGAGCCAGCATCCAGAAGGTCATGGGAGCAATCAGGACAAAAGGAGTGCCATCAAGCATAATGACAACTCTTCCGGACATTAAAGCATTTATAGCTTTATCCGAGCGTTCAGAGGCTTGGATCTGTGGGAACGGAGACCATGAATGTTCCTCAATCCATTGCTCAATAATCCCGGTATCGGAAGCATCGTCCACATCAATCGTTTCGACTCTCCGTTTAACTTCCTGAACTAGCTCCGGATTTGCGATATCTGATATGTACAGGATCGCTAACTTCCGTGAGGATCTCCTTCCTATGGTCATTTTATCTATTTTGAAACTTAGATCTTTGATATGCCGCCTTACCATTGCCAGGTTGCTTTGCAAATCTTCAATAAAACCTTCTCTCGGTCCTCTAACCAAAGTTTCAGTGCTTGGTTCATCGACACTTCGCGACGGAAACTGGCCCGTAGACGCAAAAAAGACTTCATCGGTTCCTTCGATCAGCAGACAGGTATTTCCCGATAACACTTCGTGTACACACGTCTCAAGGTCTGTCTCTTCTTCCATATCGATCGTAAATGCTGTCTGCTGTATCAGCTCCTCCTTTATTTTCTCGGGATTAACTTGGGAGTGACTTTCACGAATTCCAGTTAAAATGAGCGGCTTGACGATTTGTTCGTTAATGATGCTCGTATCCGCAATACCAGAGAGATAGATCATAATTACATGAATTCCCGTTTGACCCACATTCATTTTCTTGAAGACGACATCAGGAAGATGACCCAGGGTCTTTTGTAGATGGTCCAATTTCGCCTCGAGTGATCTTGCCATGACTCCTCCTCCTTCAAAAGTTATGCATGTAATATGTGTAAAATGGTAATAAATATTCATGGAATGGTAATCTAATGTGTTCAACGATAGAGGAGCTGAAGACGCGAGAGACAGAGGGAGTTTTTTGGGTATATGTAAACAAAAACGAACACCAGTGGTGTCCGTTTTTGGTCATACTTATGAGGCGAGGGTACTCTATCCTAGAGATAACGCCATATAAATTCCTCCGAGTGGAGTCACTTTTTGAACTCGTAAAAATGTGCCTCCAACATGCTCAGAGAAAGCTCGGCAGTCGTGGCTACCACGATATCTGCCCCTTGCATTTGTGAAGGTGTTCCTACACCGACCGCAAACATCCCGGCGCCCTTGATCGCCTGTATGCCAGCCTGTGCGTCCTCTATACCGATACAATCGGCAGGCTGAACGCCCAGATTTGCAGCTCCAGTGAGGAAAATTTCCGGGTCAGGCTTGCCATGCCGAATGGCGGTAACATCCACCACACTGTCAAAATAGTACGCTAGCTCCAGTCGCTCCAGGATAAACGCTGCATTTTTACTTGCAGAGGCCAGAGCGATGCCGATTCGGGCTTCACGAAGTTCTGTCAGAAGCGCTTTAATGCCTGGAAGAATGTCCGAGGGAGTTACAGCTGAGATGAGCCGCTGATACTCCGTATTTTTCCGTGTGGCCAGTTCTTGCTTGCCTTCTTCTGAAAACGTATTGGACAGGTTACCGCGCGCCAGTATTTTGTCGAGCGATTCCGTACGGCTGATTCCTTTTAACTGTTCATTAAATTCCCGATCAAAAGGGATGTTTAACGCTGCCGCCAAGCTGCCCCATGCCTGAAAATGATATTCGGCGGTATCTGTGATGACTCCGTCCAGATCAAAAATGACTGCCTTCATTTGCTTTCCCCCCTGTCTACCCGATTTATGAAACGCTGTTCGTCATTAACGGCCGCCCACTGGTAATGTGCGTTGGCTGTCCATACAGCTCCAGCGTCAGCGGTTCTCCATCCAACAGGGTAATGATCACTTCATTTTCCTGTACGAGAATACTTAGCAAGCGACCGCGATAGTTGATTTTAAACGTATATTTGGTCCAGTCTTGAGGCAAGAAGGGGGAGAAGCTTAATGTTTCATTATAGGTTCTCATCCCGGCAAATCCCTGTACAATCGCCAGCCAGCTTCCCGTCATGGAAGTGATATGAAGGCCGTCTTCGGTATCGTTATTATAGTTATCCAGATCCAGACGGGCCGTCCGCTTATACATCTCGACTGCTTTTTCCTCCATTTTGAGTTCGGCGGCCAGCACGGCGTGTATAGAAGGAGACAGACTGGATTCATGAACAGTCATGGGCTCGTAAAATGCAAAATTGCGCGCTTTTTCCTCCAGTGTGAACTGGTCTCCAAAGAAATACAGTCCTTGCAGCACATCTGCCTGCTTAATGAAGCATGAACGCAGGATTTTATCCCATGACCATTTCTGGTTTAGTGGAAGGTTGCTGGGATCAAGGGCGGATACAGGCTGCAAATCCTTATCCATAAAGGTATCGTGTTGTACGAAGACTTCCCGCTCCTCATCATAGGGATAATACATGTGAGTGACGATATCCTGCCAATGTGCAAGCTCATCAGCCGTAACTGCCAGGCGCTGCGCTTTCTCAGTCGAAATTTGAGGCAAGACCGATAATGTATATTTCAAAACCCATGCAGCCAGCGTGTTGGTATACCAGTTGTTATTGACGTTATTTTCGTATTCGTTTGGCCCGGTAACCCCGTGAATCATATACTGCTGCTGACTTTTGGAAAAATGGACCCGATCGGCCCAGAAACGGCTAATTTCGACCAGTACATCTACGCCGTAGTCATGCAGATAGGTCAAGTCACCCGTATAGTTGGTGTAATTGTAAATGGCATAGGCAATGGCACCGTTACGATGAATTTCCTCGAAGGTAATTTCCCATTCGTTATGGCATTCCACACCCGTAAAAGTGACCATAGGGTACAGTGCACCCCGAAGTCCTTGCTGGGTCGCGTTATGCTTGGCACCTTCAAGTTGTTGATAGCGATACAACAGCAGATTTCGGGTTACATCCGGGTCTGCGAGCGCCAGGTACATAGGTACGGCATATGCTTCTGTGTCCCAATAGGTGGCACCGCCATATTTTTCACCTGTAAAACCCTTGGGACCAATGTTCAGACGGGCATCTTCACCGTAGTACGTAGAGAACAGCTGGAAAATGTTAAAGCGTATTCCCTGTTGGGCCTCCGTATCGCCCTCTATTTCTACATCTGCTTTGTCCCAACGTCGGGCCCAAGCTGCGACATGCTCCTGTTTAAGAGAAGTGTAGCCTTTGTTCACAGCTTCTACGGCGATGCGTTCAGCTTGTGGAATCAGTGCGTCCTTTTCCATATCCCGTGAAGTTGTAACAGCCACAAATTTTTGCAGCTGGATACTGTCGCCCGGAGCGACGCTGTATTGATAGTGGCGAGCAGCATACAAAAAGCCCTCTTCCGTCGTCTGCTGATCCTGTCCCTCGGTCACAATACCCATGGTAGCGTTTACGGTAAAGCGCGGAATACCGAAGGGATTATCTATAGTTGTTGTGGACAGGCTAATGAATTGTTCCTGAACCTCTCGGGCCTCCTCCAGCCAAAAAACCTCATCATAGTTCGTGTCTTCATTCTTCGTATTGCCGTCCAAATAGGGGACAAGCTCTATAGTTAGAGGTTGCTCACTTATATTCGTTGCTTGGTAATCAATCAGGCATAGCTCACGAGTGGTGATGCTCAGAAAACGCTCCGTAGTGATACGAACCTGATCGTTCACGGTGCAGGTGCGTCGCAGGATCCCCTGTTTCATGTCCAACTCCTGCACGAAATCGCTGATGTGTGCCGTAAATAAGTCTACTTCCTCTTGGTTTACGATCAGATTGATGCCGATGAAGTTCATGGCATTGATGACCTTACCAAAATACTCAGGATAGCCATTTTTCCACCAGCCGACCTTTGTTTTGTCGGGGAACCATACACCGGAGATATAAGTTCCCTGATGATGATCCCCTGAATACGTTTCTTCGAAATTGCCGCGCATGCCCATATAACCGTTGCCTATGGACGTTAAGCTTTCCTGTAATCGCATGTGTGTGCTATGTAGAGCGTGTGTTGTCAGCTTCCAACTATCTACGTCGAATAATCGGTTGTAAACCATGAGTGCGTACCCCTCTCGGAAAATGAGATCGTTGTTTTAACGAGACCAATATATGAGCGAGTTCAGTATATAGTGCAACCGTTTGCCCTGTCAACGCAAAAAAACTGATTTTATGGATATCCACAAAATCAGTTCTTGTTCATTTCTTAGAGATTCATAGTACCTGGCTGGATTTGCGCTCCACGATTCGGTGGGGCACAATGATGTGTTTGGTCAGTTCCTTGGGGTCCTCGATTTTTTCAATCAGGCTTTTGGCAGCCTGATAACCCAGAGTAAAGATATCAATATCCACGGATGTAAGAGGAGGATTCATCAGCTCAGCCAGCATTAGATTATTGAAGCTCACCATGGATAACTGCTCTGGCATGGACACGCCTAACTGGGCAAGCATTTTCTGTACGGCCATGGCTACAAGGTCGTCGCTAACGATCATCGCAGTAGGCGGCGGGGTAGCCTGCAATAACGCGCGCATGTCCTCCAGATTAAAGGGTTCTCTGACCACGTATTCTTTCGGTAGAGGCAAGCCAACCTCTCGTAGCGCATCTTGGTAGCCTCGGAGTCTTTCAAGATTCACGATGTGTTCCTGATCACCGCCAACATAAGCAATGCGCTGATGATTCAGCCCAGTCAAATAAGTGACCACATCCTTGGCAGCCTGGTAGTTGTCGTTGTCTACATGGGTGGTTTCGCTGACAAACTGTTGAGGTTTGCCGATTACGGTATAGGGAATTTTTTCTTTGTGAAGATACTCCACGATGCTATCCTTTTGCTTGGAGTACAGGACAATGTAGCCGTCAACGCGTCCGGTCCGGGTCATCAGCTTTACGCGGGATAGCAATTCATCATTCGTTTTGCCTGTGACAATCGACAGTGTATAGTTGTGCTCGTTCACCCATTCGCTGATCCCGCGAAGACTTTCCGGAAAGAAAGGATTTTGAAAGATCGCCACATCCGATTCAGGCATAATAATGCCTATCGACTGTGTGACTCGGTTAGCCAGACTCTGAGCTGAATAGTTGGGTTCATAGCCAAGCGCCTTCATTTCTTTACGGACACGTAACTTGGTAGCTTCGCTGATTTTGGGGCTGTCTTGAATGACGCGGGATACGGTGGAGGTAGCAACATTAGCACGTTTTGCGACATCTTTGATGGTTACTGCCATCGTCTTCGTCTCCTTTTGCTATCTCAAGCAGGAAATATTATGTTCTATCATACGATATTGCTCGAAAATCAACAAATTCGCGGTTTTTTCGAGTGTTTCTATCATTATTAACCAAGATATTTACAATTAGGGTATTGCTAATAGAAAGCGATATCATTATAATAATTGTGCAACCGATTGCATAATATTTTTTGAGTACTACCCATGCTATACATACTATAAGGGATGGAGACTGAACGAGCATGAAAAAACTTCTATCATTTGATTTTTGGCAAAAGCTTGGGAAGGCACTGCTTGTGGTTGTTGCTGTTATGCCGGCGGCCGGGATTATGATTTCGCTTGGTAAAGTAGTGGCGATGTTGGCTGGCGATATTCATTTCTGGTTGACCGTCGGCGGGGTCATGGAGAATTTGGGTTGGGGTATTATCAATAACTTACACATCCTATTTGCGGTAGCGATAGGTGGTTCCTGGGCTAAGGAACGGGCGGGCGGGGCTTTTGCGGCTTTAATTGCCTTTGTTCTCATCAATATTTCAACAGGGACGATTTTGGGCGTATCATCGAAGATGTTAACCCAGGAGGGAGCAACCACCCATACACTCTTCGGTGCATCGATTCCGGTCAGTGGTTATTTCACCTCTGTCTTAGGAGCACCTGCACTCAACATGGGCGTGTTTGTCGGTATCATCTCCGGATTCGTCGGGGCGGTGGTATTTAACAAGTACTATAATTACCGCAAGCTGCCGGACGCTTTAGCCTTTTTTAACGGTAAACGTTTTGTTCCTTTTGTCGTGATTTTATGGTCTGTCATCGTAAGTTTGATCATGTCTGCCATCTGGCCATTTGTCCAGGGGGGGATTAATCAGTTCGGCATTTGGTTGGCGACTTCGGGAGAATCGGCTCCTTTTGTAGCACCATTTGTCTATGGTACACTGGAAAGACTGCTGATTCCTTTTGGACTTCATCATATGCTGACCGTTCCTATTAACTATACTCAACTTGGAGGCGTTTACACAACGCTTACAGGTTCCGGGGCAGGAAGTGTCGTTGCCGGGCAAGACCCGCTGTGGCTGGCTTGGGCAAGTGACCTGAGTGCGCTTCGTGGTACCGATCCGACAGCCTACAATAGCTTGTTGGAAGGCGTGACGCCTGCCCGCTTCAAGGTAGGACAAATGATTGGTGGAGCAGGTATCCTTATGGGACTAGCGGTGGCTATGTATCGCCGTGTAGACAAAGACAAACGCGGCAAGTACAAGTCGATGATCTTTTCGGCAGCCGCAGCTGTCTTTTTAACAGGGGTAACGGAGCCACTGGAATTCATGTTTATGTTCGTGGCGCCTGTGCTGTATGTGGTTTATGCTATTCTTACCGGTATTGCGTTCGGAATGGCCGACATCATACATTTGCGTTTACATTCATTTGGTATGATTGAACTGCTGACCCGAATGCCGTTGTCTATAAATGCGGGGTTGGTGCAGGATATTATTAACTTCGTGCTGACTTGCGTGGTGTTTGCGGTAGCAACCTACTTTATCGCTTATTTTATGATCGGTAAATTCCAAATGGCTACGCCAGGAAGACTGGGGAACTATACGGATGAGGAGCCTCAAGGGACTTCCGAGGCAGGGAGTACGAAGACAGAGGGTGTGGCAGCTACTTCCACTCAAAACCAACTGGCTACGGATATCATCAAGACACTTGGGGGTGAGCAGAATATTGTCGAGGTGGACGCTTGCATGACCCGTCTGCGTGTGACGGTGAAGGATACAGATGCCGTTGGGGACGAAAAGACGTGGAAAGCGCTGGGTGCCTTGGGCTTGATAAAAGTAGATAATGGGGTGCAGGCGGTTTACGGACCGAAGGCTGATGTGCTTAAATCAGATATACAAGACATACTCAACAGGTGATTACTTTGAAGTTGTTAACCTTAAATGCACATGCTTGGATGGAAGAAAACCAGCACGATAAGCTAAAGCAACTGGCTGCTTTTATTGATAAACAGCAGTTTGATGTCATTGCTTTACAGGAAGTGAACCAGACTATGGAAGAGGCTCCTTTGTCAGCGGACGATTTGGGCACTTACCATAGCGCAGATCCTGAAGTTGTCATTAAGCGTGATAACTATGCTTATGTGCTGAACGGGCTATTGTCTGATAGCTATCATTGGACGTGGGCTCCCGCGCATGTTGGTTTTGCCAAATACGACGAGGGGTTGGCGATTCTGTCGAAAACACCGATTACAGCTACGGTGAACGAATATGTTTCCTCGCTACAGGATTATGACAACTACCGCTCACGTAAAATTGTCGGTATTCAAACTGTGGTGGACGGAGTGCAGGCCTGGTTTGTAAGTGGACATTTTAACTGGTGGAATGATGAAGAATCCTTCCGTGGACTATGGGATCGTACAACCAAAGTGCTAAATTCTTTTGCTCCGACTCCTGTGTTCATGATGGGTGATTTCAACAACGCGGCTGAAGTGCGCGGAGAAGGATATGACTATGTACTGCAATCCGGCTGGTCGGACACCTATCCGAATGCAGCAGTACGTGATGATGGCCACACGGTGATTAAAGCTATTGCTGGTTGGGAAAGTAATGCGGAGCCGCTCCGTATTGACTTTATCTTCTCCAATAAGGCTGTACAGGTTCAATCCTCAACCGTTGTACTGAACGGGAAAACTGGACCAGTTGTATCGGATCATTTTGGGGTTGCAGTTGAGTTGGAGCTGTGAGAAAGAAAGGAGGCCACTTGCTTAAGCAAGTGGCCTTTTTCTTATAGATTTCGACTTGAATCGAATGACATATTGGATAACCATAGCAATCAACACCAAAATCAAATTGTAGTAAAATGCCGAGTACGGATATCCCGAATTGCTCTACATAAATAGCAAAGAGTGGAAGGATCATACTCCCACTCATGTTAGCAATAAGGCTGATCACGATCATACAGGCGATATTACGATTTAAATATAAGTGTCTCACCATAACCTCGAAACCTCTCTTTGATCTTGCATTATGGGAACCGTTATTCGGATTGCACTTGATTACGGATGAACGGCTTCAAGTCGAGTTAGCGGGTTCCCATATAGGCTACGCGAGCGAGTTCCTCGCGGTGCCTAAATCCCAATGCAATGATGGAGGTATGAAGCGGCGGATGGAAGGAATCTTGATTAGAGCGGTGGTGTTGCCTTTAAGCTGGAAAGCCACCTCCTGGTGGTGGCCAAGCTCCATAGATCCGGCGTAGCAGTACGATTTCACCCAAATGATATGAATTATGGGAGGCGATATTTCGCAATAGTCCCGCCTTTGTTTCCCCTGGGAAATGAGCCAGTGATTCATCCAGTTGCGCAGTTTCGGCAATTTGCACAGCCCGATCTACCCCCTGTAGAAATTCGTTAATGACAGCCTGCCATGCCCCTTCGCTTTGCGGTCCAGTTTCTTGGGGCCAGCTTTCCATGACATTGCCCGGAAGCTGGGGCTTCCGCCCTTCCAGATGCTCCAGCATAAATTGCTGCCAGTAAATCATATGCTTCAGCAGTTGATAAATGCTGTAGGGCATTTCTGCATTTTTCTTCCCTGCCAGTTCGATGTCAATGTCCGGCAAGGCGCGAGCGACTCGAATGTGTCCACGTTCCCCGACCAGTGATTTAACCAGCGCTTGACCGAATAATTGGTTGGCATCCGACATGTATAA
This sequence comes from Paenibacillus peoriae, assembly GCF_022531965.1. GTDB lineage: Bacteria > Bacillota > Bacilli > Paenibacillales > Paenibacillaceae > Paenibacillus > Paenibacillus polymyxa_D. The sequence goes on from NZ_CP092831.1 coordinate 291,943, forward strand.
TCATCCCTTCGATGGAGAGTTTATTCTAGCTTAGTCTCATTTAAAGATTATACAATTATATTTTATAAAATGGAAATGAGTGCATGATTTAAAGTAAGGGTAGAAATCACTATAATAAAGTAGTTGATAATTGTTATCAATTAAATTACAATATTATTGTTTCGAGAGAAACAATAAACGAAAGTTTAATATATTTTTTGATGTATGCAGAAATGTTAAGGGGAGATTTCCGCATGCATATATTGTTTCTTTCGAAACGATTAGGTAGTGGGCATAAAGATGTTAGATAGGGGTGGGAACATGAATTACGAAGTGATTGTAGTGGGCGGCGGACCTGTTGGAATGTGGCTCGCTGCGGAGTTGGCATTAGCAAGAGTGAGCGTATGTGTAATTGAACGTTTAGAGGAGCCTAGTGACCAGTCACGTGCCCTTACGCTACATCCACGAACGCTTGAGATGTTTGATATGCGTGGATTGAAGGAGCGGTTTATGAAGCTCGGCAGACCTATACGTACGGGTCATTTTTCAATGCTGAATACCCGCTTGGATTTTTCTGTGCTTGATAGTTCTTCTAATTATACGTTGTTTATTCCACAGGTGATCACAGAGAAGGTGATCGAGGAGCATGCGCTCAAGCTGGGAGTTGTCGTTCATCGTGGCATGGAAGTGGTATCTGTGCGGGAGCACGAGAAGGGCGTAGAGGTGGTGAGTGTATGCACATCTGGACCACAAGCCAATGTATCGGTAATGACAGCTGCTTATGTTGTAGGAGCAGATGGAGCCGGCAGTATCGTGCGGAAACAAGCCGGGATTGCTTTTCCGGGCACGGATACGACTCTGACCGCTATATTGGCGGATGTAGAGTTAGCCAATCCGCCTGAAAGTGGCGTGCATTCCGAATATAGTGAACGAGGTGGAGTGATGATTGCCCCCGTGTATCCAGATATTTATCGGGTTATTTTGACTACACCACGAATGATGGAGATTCCGAAGGACGTGCCTGTGACGCTGGAAGAAGTGCAGACAGGACTGTATGATCTGCTCGGTACAGATCTTGGGGTATCCAATCCTCGCTGGTTATCTCGATTCGGGAACGCAACGCGGCAGGCGCAGACCTATCGTAAAGGGAGAATCCTGCTGGCAGGTGATGCTGCGCATATCCACTTCCCGGCAGGTGGACAGGGAATGAATGTTGGCTTGCAAGAGGCGGCAAATCTGGGATGGAAGCTGGCCGGAGTGATTCGTGGCTGGGCTCCAGACACGCTGCTGAGTAGCTATCATGAGGAACGTTATCCGGTTAATACGCAGTTCTTACGGAATACCGAGGTTCAGACCCGCTTATTGGACTTTACGCCTGCTGTATTGGCACACCGCCAATTGCATGAGGAATGGTTCCGCCATCCGGAAATTAATCAATCTATGGCAGAGCAGATTAGTGCACTGGATGTATGCTATCCAGCGGCTAGCAATATACCGCAGCATCCACTGAACGGGAAACGGTTTGCTGATTTTGAATTGCATTTGCCTGACGGAATGACAACGTATGCTTACGATCTTCTTCATGAAGGCCGCTTTGTACTTCTCCATCTTGCACAGGATAATGAGGTATCGAATGAGTTTCACCATAGCTCACTTTCACATATTTCATATGTGGAGGCCGTAGCCGAGGAAGTGCCCGTGGGATGGAGAGATGTGCATACGGTTCTCATCCGTCCGGATGGGTATATCGCTTGGGCCATTTCTATGAAACAAACGGATATATTGAGTGTGATTAAGGAAGGCATTGCCACATTGGTATAAAGGGGAAAGGGTATGTTCATAACATGACCATATTGTTTCTTGTGAAACAAATGTGGGCTATAATGAAAGGAGGAGTATGCCAAAGGAGTGACTACTTGTTCGTATGGAAAAGGCGACATCGGTTCAGCATGTCTATGATTTGCTTATTAAGATGAATCATCAGTGGGAGCAGCATCAGCAAAGAGAGAGCATGACCTTTCTCGAAGAAATCCGCGAGCACTTTGATGGAATGACTTCGCTCAATATGACGGATGTACACGTTATGGATTGTATCGGGCAGCATGAGCCGATCAATGTTACAACCTTAGCGCAACGAATGGAGCTGAGCAAAGGTACCGTTTCGAAAGTCAGCACCAAGCTGCTCAAGGAAGGCTGGATTCGCAGAACCCAGCTGAACGACAACAAAAAAGAAATTTATTTTCGGCTAACCCCGTTGGGAAAAAAACTCTTTCTTGTACATGAGCGACTGCATGCTGAGGTACAGCAACAGTTATTTCAATTTTTAAATCGTTACAGCTCAGAAGAACTGAATGTCTTGAAACGTCTGCTGTCCGATGGTGTAGATCTCTTGGAAGCTATGGAGTGGCAGGGAAAGAGTCTGGATTAAAGAGATATCTAATCATCAACGATGGGCACCTGTTTTATCTCCGAGTAATAGATACATGAGGAGATGCAGGTGCGTTTTCTCTTAATGCAATAGTCGTTTTGCTTCCATATAGAGCACCTGTACGAACTTTTTCGTATTAATGCGGGCTTGGGACAGTGAAGGCTCCACATTGTTTTGTAGCTCCAGCATTTTTTTGCGGATTTCTGTAAAGTCAAAAAATTTGGATGCATAATTTTCAAATTTAGGATGGGTATAGTCAGTCAACCCGAGCGATACTATATGGCTTAGCGTCTGGAAAATAGCGCGGCGGACACGCTGCTCCGATGCTTTAATTTCCTTACTCAGCTCTACTGCTGAGGCTGAAGCCCCTAACCGTTTGGATGCTACATTAGCAAATATATCCTTCAACGGCGGGAACAGATAGGGAGACAGATTGCCTGTTTCCTCCTCATACTGGTCCAGAAATTCCAGCATGTCCAACAAATCCATACTCCCAGCTTCGCCGATCATTCCCATCTCGGAGAGCAGAAACTGCCCGGAAGTTACGATGTTTCGGGTCGGTTCAATCGTTGCCGTTGGGTTATTCGATGTGAACATCGACAACCCTTGAAGCGTCCGCTGGATATCCGTAATCGACTGCTGCATGCGCAGACGCTCAGCCACCTTATGAATAACTGCAATAATCTCCAGTCGATTCAAAGGCTTGGCCACATAATATTCAATACCGAGCGAGTACGCCTCGCCGATCATGTTTTTGGATTCGATGCGAGAAATCATAATGATTTTGCCGCTGAATTGATCGCCGAGTGCACGCACGGTCTGAATGCCGTCACGAAGCGGCATCAGCAAGTCAATTAGCAATACATCAATCCGGTTCAGCTCCAGCAGGCCGCTATTCACATAGGAACCATCCTCCGCTTCCCCGATGACTTCCCCTAGACCTTCGTCTTCAATAATGTCTGCCAGCATAGAACGAATCCCTTGATCGTCATCCACAATATAAAAACGCATCCGGGCTATCTTCCTTTCTCCGTCAGTTTCCGTAAAGGCAATGTAATTCTAAAAGTGGTCTGTAATCTATCTGTATTCTCTTCCTCAATCTGTTGTAGTTCAATCGTTCCTTCAAGGCTCTCCGCGACCTCACGTACATAAAACAATCCCATACCGGTCGACGGTTGTCCTTCCTCATCATACTTGGTCGTATACCCTGGTGTGAAGACCATTTCCCGTTTCCGCTGAGGAATACCCGGACCGTTGTCGGTAACACTAAATGAAGCTATATCCTCTTTTCCCGGAAGACAGCGAATAGAAACGTCAATCCTTCCGTCGTCCCTCATGGCTTCAACCGCATTGGCTGTCAGGTTATTAATAAGTGTCAGAACGGTATAAACATGTAGCTTGGGCAACAAAGGATCGACATCTAGGGTAAAACGAATAGACTTGTCCAGTGATTGGGCGTACTTGCTGTTCGTTCGGATGATGAGCTCCCCAAGCTCTTGAGAAGCCATGTAATGCACTCCGCTTTCGGCATCAATCAGCTTGGACAAACCAGCAAAAATCCGCTGGCTGTCTTTTTTAATCTCGTGAACCTGTCCGGAAATACGAAGTGCCTGTCTGGCGTAATGTTCTCTATCCTTTAGAGATTCATCCTGTTGCAGTTCACGGTACAGCTCGTAGCTTTCACGAGTGATTTGTTCTGCATGTGACAGCGTTTTGCCTAACTGGACCGACTCCTCATACAAGTCTGATACAAGAAGTAAAATTCGCTCCGTCTGCTGTCTTTGTGCCTCTTCATGCTGGACCGATTGATTTAACCGAATCATATTATAAAACCCAAGCACGAAGAAGCTGCGGATCATAGCCATAAAAGCTACTTTACTGATCTTAATGATGTCCCAGAAATCGCCGTCAATACTCCACCGGACGCTAAGTTCCGACACACTTGCGGCAACCTCAATCCCTACAGAGAGGATACCCACACGGAGTGCGCGGTAAGGCTCAGCATTAATGTTAAGGAGCTGGAAGAGCAGACCGTAGACCATGTAATAAAAAAAGGTAGGGCCATGCAAGATCAGCAACTCTTCGAAGAGAAGACTGGACTGAGTGTAATGATTGAGTAAGATGCGAAAGGCGACTACTGCTATCCCTGCAAGCACTCCCGATAATGCAGGCGGAATATGACGAATAGATAACAGAAAGAAAAAAAATACAGGCGTACCAAAGCTGAGACGGAATGTATTAGCGAACGGGTGAATATTCAGCTCACCTGCGAGCGGTACAAATACAAGCATGAGCAGGAAAAGGAGCGTGTTCAACTTCATCCATATTCACCTCCTGGGTATTCAATCAGAAAGGCAATGTGAGCTAAATTCACAGGCTCGTCGTTAAAGTTTGTGAATTTATAGAAAAAAATAAATGCAGCTGTAGATAATTGTCGGTTTTTATAGATCAGATTGTAGTATAAATAACATCATTTGAATATTAAGAACAGCATACTGCAAAAATATACAAATCAGCCAGGGGGGGACACGAAGTGAAAAAGATTAATTTGACGATGCAAATCTTTATCGGTCTGGCTTTAGGTATTATTATTGGTGCCTTATTTTACGGCAATTCAGGGGTGGAAGTCTACTTAAAGCCAATCGGCGATATTTTCATCCGCTTGATCAAGATGATTGTCGTGCCTATTGTGATCTCAACGCTCATTATCGGCGTTGCCGGCGTGGGCGATATGAAAAAACTAGGTAAACTTGGCGGAAAGTCCATTCTGTACTTTGAGATTGTAACGACAATCGCCATCCTGTTCGGACTGCTTGTTGCCAACCTGGTTCGACCTGGTGACGGCGTGGACATGTCCCACCTGGCGAAGAGTGATATCCATTCCTATGTGGAGACTGCAGAGAAGTCAGGCCATAGCTTTATAGATACGATTGTGCATATTGTTCCTACCAATGTTATTCAAGCTCTGGGCGAGGGAGATATGCTCGCTATTATATTCTTCTCCGTACTGTTTGGACTAGGGGTAGCGGCGATTGGTGACAAGGGCAAGCCCGTGCTGAATTTCTTTGAAGGCGTAGCCGACGCCATGTTCTGGGTAACCAATCAGGTCATGCGCCTGGCTCCGTTTGGAGTATTTGCACTGATTGGAACGACAGTGGCCAAGTTTGGGTTGGCTTCATTATGGCCGTTATTGAAGCTTGTTTTGTCGGTGTACGGCTCCATGGCGCTGTTCATTGTGATTGTTTTCGGAATTATCGCCAAGCTGTGCGGTACCCGTCTCTGGACCATGATTAAAATTTTGAAAAGTGAGCTGTTGCTTGCATATTCGACGGCCAGTTCGGAAAGTGTTTTGCCTAAGATCATGGAGAAGATGGAGAAGTTCGGATGTCCTAAAGGAATTACGTCCTTTGTCATTCCGATTGGGTATTCTTTTAATCTGGACGGTTCCACCCTGTATCAGGCACTGGCTGCGATTTTCATTGCCCAAATGTATGGTATTGATCTGCCAATCACGACACAGATCACGCTGGTACTAGTATTAATTATTTCTTCCAAAGGTATTGCAGGTGTGCCGGGTGCTTCCTTTGTCGTTTTGCTCGCTACGCTTGGAGCAGTGAACCTCCCGCTGGAGGGTTTGGCTTTTATCGCTGGTATTGATCGCATTCTGGATATGGCGCGTACGGTAGTTAATGTATTAGGTAACTCGCTTGCCGCTGTGGTCATGTCCAAATGGGAAGGCCAATATGATAAAGAAAAGGGCGAGGAATACGTTGCTTCAATTAAATAAGATATAACGAACTGAATAGTTGACAGAAAGAGCACTTTTGCGCAGTAATGCAAAGGTGCCCTTTCTGTTTCCAGACTTGTTAGAATTCTTCCTTTTTCGACATTTTTCGATGTTTCCTGTATGGAATTATAGGTATATGGACATGAAAAATAAGTCTTAATGCCTATGTAATTAAAGATTTAATTATAATGATTCTTAATAAAATTCCGATATTAAATTATACCGTTTTATATATTGGCTTAGAAGGGAAGATCATATATGTTTCTCAAGAAAAATGAGTCTCAATCACTTGCTCCTTTAGTAGAAGAAAGCCGCAAACTTTCACAAAGAATACAGCAAAAAGATTACTCTGCTGCAATACAGGTTTCCTCAGCTTCTCCTGAGGTTCAAGAAATCGCAAACAATGTTAACCAAGCGATAGAGTCCATGAAAAATGATGCTCAACATGTTGATATCCGTTTGAAGCTTGTTACCAAGGCTATAGAGATTGGCTTATGGGACATGGAGGTCATTGCGGGTGATCCTGTCAATCCAAGTAATACGTTCACATGGTCAGAAGAATTCCGTTCTATGCTGGGGTATCAGAGCGAAAAGGACTTCCCTAATGTATTAGATAGCTGGTCATCTCGGCTGCATCCCGAAGATTATGACAGGTCTTTGGCAGAATTGTCTGATCATTTACTGGACTTTACGGGAAAGACCCCTTATGACGTACAGTATCGCTTGAGGCTGAAGCATGGAGAATATCGTTGGTTCCGGGCTACCGGAACGACGATCCGTGACCAGCAGGGAGTGCCGCTTCGGATTGCAGGCGCTCTGTTGGATGTGCACGATCAGAAGATTAAGTCTGAGGAGCTTCAGGCATTGGTTACAAGATACGATCTCATTAATCGTGTTTTGGTGGAGGCTCCTTACGATGTAAACATTATTGGAGGAGACATTGAGAATCCGGATAGTATATTTTGGTGGTCACCGCAATTCCGGGCTACGCTGGGCTTTAAGGATGAGCAAGATTTCCCAAGCAAGCTTAGCAGTTGGGCTTCAATTCTGTATCCTGAGGACGCCGAAATGGCGATTAAAGTTTTGAATGATCATTTAAATGATTATACAGGGCGCACACCTTATGAAATGGAATGTCGTTTGGTGCGTAAGAATGGTGAGCATCGCTGGTATTATTGCAGTGGAAAAACATTGCGCGATAGCAAGGGAGTGCCTATTCGGATTGCGGGTACCATTCGTGACATTACAATAGAAAAGGAAAAGCAGGCTATTGCGGATGAACTCACGCTCAAGATCCAGCATCTCTCCGATTCCATTACGGAAATGGTGAATGGTGTTAATTCGGTTAGTAACCAAGCGCAGGAGCTGGCTACGGCTCAGGAGCAATCGACAGACGCAGCGAATCAAGCCAAAGTCAGTGCAGAAGAGACACAAAACATTTCCAACTTCATTAAAGAGATTGCAAATCAAACGAATCTGCTGGGTCTGAATGCTGCCATTGAGGCATCGCGTGCGGGCGAGCAGGGGCGGGGTTTTGCGGTAGTCGCAGATGAAGTGAGAAAACTCGCTATTCACAGTGCTGATGCGACCGGAAATATCGAGACCAGTCTGGACGAAATGAAGACACTCATCGAGCGGATTTTGCACAATATCGGGAACATGTCTACGCTGACACAGACACAAGCCGCCCTAACTCAGCAAGTGAATGCATCTACGGACGAGATCAACAGCATGTCCAAAGCTTTGTTGGATTTCGCGAGAACGATGTAAGGCTTCATGTAGAAATGAGGCCGGGCCTAAGGTTCGGTCTCTTTACTGTTTTTGGAAGATGAACTATACTTTTTGAGGATCGATCTAAAAATCACCTCATAGTAACTTTATGTGGAAAAGAGGAACATACCTTGAGCTTACTTAGTTCAATATTGGTCGGAATTGTAGCTCTGGAACATGTGTACATTCTAATATTGGAAATGTTTCTGTGGACGACTCCGCGGGCGATGCGTACGTTCGGGACCTCGAAGGAGCTGGCGGAAGCAAGCAAATCCCTGGCAGCAAATCAGGGGCTGTATAACGGATTTCTGGCAGCCGGATTGGTGTGGGGCTTGTTCTATCCGGAACCTGTAATCGGGCGGCAAATCCAATTATTCTTTGTCATTTGTGTGGTAGTGGCTGCGGTATATGGTGCATTAACTGCCAACAAGTCTATTTTATTAAAGCAAGGTCTGCCTGCCATCCTGGCACTAATCAGTTTGTGGATATTCTGAAGACACTCTTAACGGGTGTCTTTTTTCTAGATTCGATCACATAATGTCTGGAATGCTAATGACAAGGGGAATAAACAGTTTTTGACCGATTGTAAATCCGACTATTCCGATTTATAATAAATTTATTACATACTAAGAGGACACGGGGGCTAGAGCGATGCGTCGTAATTTGACTGGTGTATTGGTATTCATTGTATTGATGTTGGTTGTAAGTGCATGCTCCGGCGGGAATTCTGGATCTACGTCTGAGACGAATGGGAATATACCCGGTACAGCTACCACAACAGCTGATAACGGACAGCCAAAAGACGGCGGCAGCCTGATCATTGGCGTACAAGCTGATCCGGTGGTGCTGAATCCGAACTATGCGGGTGATCGGGTAAGTCTGACGATAGACCAGGCGATATTCGCACCATTGTTTCAGGTGAACAATGGCAAAAAGACATTTTATTTAGCAGACAGTCTGACTCCTTCAGCAGACAAGCTGACTTATACACTAAAACTGAAAAAAGATCTGACTTGGCATGATGGCGAGAAGCTGACAGCTGACGATGTTGTTTTCACCATTAACAAAATTTTGGATGAGAAGCAGCACAGCTTTTTGAGAAGTAATTTTATGGTTAATGGCAAACCGGTTCAGGCGAGCAAGGTTGATGATACAACGGTGGATTTCAAACTTCCTCAGCCAGCTCCTGCTTTTGAGGCAGCACTGGTACAGGTATCCCCGATTCCGAAGCACATTTTCGAGAATGAAGCGGATATTGAGAAAAGTACAAAAAACAACTCTCCGGTTGGATCAGGTCCTTTCAAATTTAAAGAGTACAAAACCGGTGAGTACGTTACACTCGAACGGTTCGATAACTATGTTGGCGGAAAGCCGCATCTGGATTCAGTAACATACCGAATTGTTAAAGATTCAAATGCTGCGAATTTGGCCCTTCAAAATGGTGAGATTAATGTAAACTATCTCGATCCGCAAAATGTGGAGACCATTAAAGCAACAGATAAGTTTGACATTTTCCCTTACAGCGAAGGTCGCTTGGCTTATCTGATGTTTAATGAAAACAGTGATACGAAGCAGTTGAACAAAAAAGAAGTGCGTCAGGCGCTTTCTTATGCATTAAATCAGGATGAGTTGATTCAAGTTTCCTATGGCTCCAAGGATTATGCAGACACTGCAAAATCTGCTCTGACACAGGACGTACTGTATCACACGAACGACGTTGCATTTTTTAATAATGATGTGAACAAAGCAAAAGAGCTGCTGAAATCGGCTGGAGCTGAAGGACTGAAACTGCGCATTATCATTCCGGGCGGTAACAAGGTACAGGAAGCACAAGCACTCTATATCCAGCAGAAGTTAAAGGACATAGGCGTTCAGCTGGACGTGAACAGCATGGATTCATCGGCATGGTCGCAAAAGTTCGTCGATACGAATGCCAAGGACTTTGATCTGGCGATCAGCGGCTACATCATGGGGTATGACCCTGACGCATATCGTATTTTGTATAGCACCGGATCATCCTCCAACTATTCGCATTATTCGAATAAGGAAGTGGATAAACTGCTGGAAGAGGGCGCGGGTGAGTCGGATACGACTAAACGTGGAGAAATTTATAAAAAGGTACAAGAGCTGCTGGCTGAGGATGCTGTCATCTATCCGATTGCTTACACCAAGACTATTGTAGCCTTCGACAAGCAGTATGGCGGTATTGATCAGGCTGTGCTGAAGCCGGTCGTGATTTTCGAGGATTTGTCCAAAATTTATCACAAATAAGACAGGGTTTTCAAAAATAAGCTGGGCTAACCAGCTTATTTTTTTCGAAAACAGCAAGGGGAAGGGAAACGTATGAGACAACTCATCGCCAGAAGGTTGCTGCAAGTTATACCGATGCTATTTTTTGTGTCCATCGTCTGCTTCGGCTTGATCAAGCTGGCCCCAGGTGATCCGGTTCTCTCTTTTGTTACACCGAATATGCATCTGGAAGACATTGAACGAATGAGGCATAGCTTGGGGCTGGACCAGCCCGCTTACGTGCAGTACATATTATGGCTTAAAAAGAGTCTAACGGGTGACCTCGGCTACTCGCTAATTAATCACCAGCCCGTGCTGGATCAGATTCTCGACCGTCTCCCGGCTACAGCCGGGTTAATGGGCGCATCCATCATACTTGCTGTGCTGGTTGCCATCCCACTTGGTTTGACGGCTGCGGCGAATCGGAATCGCTGGATCGACAAGCTCATTAATCTGATGTCGTACATCGGGATTTCTGTTCCGCTGTTTTGGCTCGGTATTTTACTTATTTATTTGTTTGCGATTTATCTGCATTGGCTTCCGAGTACTGGGATGCGTACCATCGGTACGGACTCGGTGCTGGATGTGATCAAGCATGGGATTTTACCATGTTTTGTACTGGCCTTCGGTTTTCTGTCTGTGTATGTGAGGTACATCCGTTCCAGCACAATTACGCAGCTCAAGGAAGAGTACGTGCAGATTCAATACGCGTTCGGGTCTGGAAAAAGACTAGTTTTGTTTCGACATGTGCTCAAGCATGTGCTGCTGCCCATCATTACGCTGCTCGGAATGTCGGTTGCGGACCTGGTGGCTGGAGCCATTGTGACGGAGACGGTATTTTCCTGGCCGGGCATTGGCTCGCTGGGCATGACGGCGGTAAAAGGGATGGATTATCCTGTCATCATGGGGATTACTTTATTTTCCGCTCTGCTGCTGATCCTGGGTAATCTGCTTGCGGATATCTTGTACAGCATTGCGGACCCGAGAATTAAATCAACGAGGTGAATTCATGAATCGGAGCAAATGGCGCAACATCGGGATCGAGCTGATGACGAGCAAAATGGGCGCCGTCGCCCTCATACTATTGATCGTATTCTCGCTGGGGGCGATTTTCGCATTTTTATCGCCGCAGGACCCGAATAAATTGAATGTGCTGGAGCGTCTCCAACCACCGGGAGCGGCACACTGGTTTGGAACGGATGATTATGGGCGGGACTATTTTACAAGAGCACTGTACGGCGGACGTGTATCATTGCTGGTAGGCTTCGCGTCCATGATTATTGCGACCAGTATTGGTGCAGTGGTAGGTATTGTGAGCGGGTATATTGGAGGATGGATCGACAATCTGCTTATGCGGGTTTTGGAGCTGATCATGTCGATTCCGTCTTTCTTGGTTATTTTGCTGCTAAGTGTGTTTTTGAAGCCGGGCGTCGGCAATATCATTGTCATTATCGCCTTGCTCATGTGGATGAACATTGCCCGGGTGGTGCGGGCAGAGACAATGACGTTGCGTGAACGGGAGTATGTACTATACGCCAAAGCCTCGGGACAAAGTACGTTTGGTATTATTATGAAGCACATTGTACCGAATCTGATTCCGGTAATTATCGTAGGGGCGACGAACAATATCGCTTCAGCGATTATGATGGAATCGTCACTGAGCTTTCTCGGCTTTGGTGTTCAACTGCCGAACGCTACGTGGGGCAGTATGCTGAATAATGCCCAAGGATATATTGCACAGGCCCCATATATGGCATTATTCCCGGGTTTGCTTATTTTACTGACTGTGTTGAGCTTTAATGTTTTGGGAGATGTGCTGCGTGTAGGCTTTGAACCCAAATTAGTAAAACGATGATTTATAGTTTCATAGATTCATAGTACAGGCCCATTACAAATGGCTCCAGGAGCGACAGGAAGGAGCGAAAACACGATGACAGAACATCTACTGTCCGTCGAACAGCTGGAGGTCTCCTTTTTCACTCGTGAAGGGGAAAATCAGGCAGTTCGAGGGGTTAGTTTTCACATTGATGCTGGAGAAACGGTAGGAATCGTAGGAGAATCCGGCAGCGGCAAAAGTGTTACAGCGAAAGCGATCATGTCGATGATTGCCCCGCCGGGCAAGCGGCTGAACGGCGATATTCGTTATCGGGGACAAAGTCTGACCGCTCTGACGGAAAAGCAATGGCGCAAAATACGTGGAAACCAGATTGCGATGGTCTTTCAGGACCCGATGACCTCGCTGAATCCGGTCAAAAAGGTTGGCTATCACCTGATCGAGGTGATTCGCAGACATCGAGGACTGAGCAAGGAAGCGGCTACGCAAGCAGCTGTAGAACTGCTGCGACAAGTAGGCATTACCGAGCCGGAGCGCCGAATGAACCAATACCCGCATCAATTCAGCGGCGGGATGCGCCAGCGGGTGATGATTGCTATGGCGCTCTCGTGCAGCCCGGAGCTGCTGATTGCAGATGAGCCGACTACAGCGCTGGACGTAACGATTCAGGCGCAAATCTTGGAACTGCTCAAGACGCTGAAGCAGCAATCCGACATGTCGATTGCTCTAATCACCCATGATCTGGGCGTCGTCGCCCAGGTGTGCAGCCGTGTCATCGTCATGTACGGCGGCATGGTGATGGAGGAGGGACGCGTGGACGATATCTTTTATCGTCCGGGCCACCCGTATACGCAGGGCCTGCTGCGCTCTGTGCCCCAGCGTACGAACGGCTTCCGTGAGCGGCTAGTGCCGATTGAGGGCACGCCGCCGGACCTGCTGAACCCGCCATCGGGCTGTCCGTTCATGGAACGGTGCCCGCACGCGTTTGCCCGCTGTGTGGAGCGGCCGCCGATGATAGAGCTGCGCCCGGGTCAGCGAGCAGCCTGCTGGTTGAACGATCCGGAAGCAGGGCCTGCTGGAGTCTACGAGACGCCCGAAGCGGGCCATACGGAAGGGGGGAATAACGGTGAGTGAAGCAAATAATGTATTGAGTGAGCATCAGCCATTGGTAGAGGTACACCAGCTTAAGAAGCATTTTGTGACCGCAAAGGATTTGTTAGGGCGTAGCTCTGAGGTGCTCAAGGCGGTAGATGGCGTGAGCTTTCAAATCAAGCGTGGCGAGACGTTCGGACTGGTCGGTGAGTCAGGTAGTGGGAAATCAACGGTTGGACGCTGTCTGACACGGTTATACGATTATACAGAAGGTACGGTACGCTTTGACGGCCAGGATATTTCCAAGCTGAACGATAAACAGCTCAAGCCGCTGCGTCGGCGCATTCAGAGCATTTTTCAGGACCCATATTCCTCTCTTAATCCGGGTATGAACGTGCTTGACCTGATCGGTGAGCCGATGGATATTCACAGATTGCATCAGGGGAGTGAGCGTAAGGATGCCGTAGTGGCTTTACTGGAGAAGGTAGGGCTGAAGCGAGAGCATCTGTACCGCTACTCGCACGAGTTCAGCGGCGGGCAGCGCCAGCGGATTTCCATCGCTCGTGCTCTGTCCGTGAACCCCGAGTTCATCGTCTGTGACGAGCCGATTTCGGCACTCGATGTGTCCATCCAGGCGCAGGTCATTAACACGCTGGAGGATCTCCAGCAGGAGTTCGGGCTGACGTACCTGTTCATCGCCCATGACTTGTCGATGGTGCGGCATATTTCAGACCGAATCGGTGTGATGTACCATGGGCGACTGGTAGAAGTAGCTGATGCAGATGAATTGTATGAGCAGCCCGCTCATCCTTATACGCAGGCGCTGTTGTCCTCTATCCCTGTGCCTGATCCGAGAGCAGTCGGAGAGCGCGAGGGACTGGGGGGAAGCTTGGCCCAACCAGACGGTTCATTAGTATGGGACAAGGATAACAACAGTGCAACCGAGCTGAGAGAAATCAGTCCCGGCCATTATGTAGCATACCCGGTTAACCGTTAGGGTTAAGATCGGTTGTACGATGTGCATGACCCAAAGGAGGCAAAAAACGATGACTGAATCGACGAAAAGAGTACGTATTTCCCAATGGGACGCGCTCTTGCTGGAATCATTACGCTCTTTAGGCTGGTCCCAAGAGGAATTAATCCGTCGGGTGCAGCAAAATGAGCTGCCAACGGACGGACCATCCGATTTTGATTATACAGAGCTTGTCACTGGGCTGGCGTCCCAAGAGCCGGAGGTGTTTGTCAGCGCGGTAACGGATGGATATCAGATCAAGTACAATACGATCCGGGGCATTCGTTCGTGGATTGCCGTTGCGTTCGGGCGGGAGCCTGAGCTGTCCCTGGAGGAAGGAAGCGAAGCCGTTACATCCGAACTGACGAAGGCTGAGTATGATCGGCTAGAACGGGTACTTTCATTAGGCTGGGTCATCCAGGAAGTACGTCCCGCGGAGGGCGAGACTTCAGGATTATACCGAATTGTACCTGCTTCACAGACGCATTAAATCCTGGGGATGAAGTAATATACTTTACCAGAAATTGAAACGAGCTGACGTGGAGGCCAGCTCGTTTTTTTATTGCAATTCTTCTTCATCTTTTTTATTCAGCATAACCAGACTATTGTGAAAGATCCGTGTCATGCAGTAAAAGAAGGCCATTCTGGTGGTTTGCATAATAGCTCCCAACAACATGGACATCGATTCCATTTGGGAAAAATGTAAGATAAGAATCCGGTTAATAATTCCTTCACCAAACCAGACAAAATATAGCGGAACAATCATCTTTTGAATATAACGAGCTTTACGCCCCAATTCGGGGTGGAGCGCAAAGTACCTATAAATATGGGTGAATGTATTGGAGAATCCCCACAAGTTAATAAAAGGAATCATGCGAGCAATGGCTCCCACGGTACGAATCGGATAATCGGAATGTTTTTGCCGGATGGCTTTATGTACTTGAACTAGCCAGATCAGATAGGTTACAAAACACATGTAGTACAGAACAAAGCTAAAGACTGTAAATTTTTGCTCCAATTCGTATAGATGATCATAATAAAAATCATTTGCGTAAATATACACTAACGTAAAAATAAGGATAATAAATTCACCTATAGTGCCCACCGCTAGCAAGGCTTGGTGTACGCTGCCAGCTGTCTTGGATGGAAATGCTTTGGAATCTGATTCATTCAAGATGTACTTCCTCCCAGTCTAGTTGCTTCAAATACACGATAGCATCCTCCAGTGTTTCTACGGGGATAATGCGCAGCTTGAGTCCATGTTCCTTTTGGACTCGGGCAGCCTCTGCTTCGTTGCCTTCCTCCCCATACCATTCATAATCTGCCGGTACGAAAAATAGATCAACCTTTGCCGCCTCGGCTCCCAGCAGTTTTTGCTCCAGCCCACCGACCGATCCGACATCCCCGTATTCTTCCATCGTGCCAGTGCCTGCAATTTTGTGACGTCCGCCATCTGAAAAGTCGATGTTATTGGCTTCCTCATACAGTCCGATGCCTGTCATCAGACCCAAGGAATTCCCCGCAAGATCCTGCAAATGAGTCAATAGCTCCGCATAGCGAGCATCCTCCAATTTGCTAAGATTCGAGAAAGTTGTTGAATCACCACCTGTTTCGCTGTCTACACTTAATTCCGTCGCTGCATGTACAGCTTGCATAGCAGAATATTTTAGCGTGTCCGTCTCTGAAAGGTCCTTCAAATAAGAGTCCACTTCATCAGGGGCAATGGGTTCAAACTTAATCGCACCCCCGGATACATTTTCACTGGAATATACATTCCAACGCTCCAGGAGATTGTTAGCAATACCCGTTTGAACAGACGCAAAAAACACGCTTCCCTGAACGCCAAGATCTTTGACCGGATGCATTTCTCCTTGCAAAATATACTGTGCAGGCATAGGCCGTGTTCCAATAAAGGCGGCGATAGCCGGGATCAGCAGCAGCGCGAAAATGAGTATACGTTCTTTGTTAATGCCAAATATCTTTTTGAGGAGATATGGATTACGGCTTGGCACCTCATTCACAACCTTTCCAACTGTTCTCATACGGATATCATCGGTTGAAAAGATTAGAAAGGTTACATTTTTCACCATAAATGACCGATAAGAGTATAGTAGTATACATATTTTTAACGCTCTGCCAGATCACCGACGCTCTTTTTTTATGCTATATTTTATACATAAGGAAAATTAGAGAGCTGAGGTGCAGCATGACATCAATGACTATTGTCGAATCATCCGTCAAACCAGGATTAATGGCTTTTCAGGCAAGCACTGAAGATCAGGAGCAGGTTCAGGAGTTAATTTTAAAGACGGCCAGGTGGCTGCACAGCAAAGGCTCTACGCAATGGGGACGCTTACTAAAAGGAAAAGATGATCACAACCTTGGCGGCGCTATTGCACGTGGAGAAGTGATTATTTTCCGAGCATCAGAGGATCATGGCTTGGCAGGCGCAGTGATCTTGCAGCAGCAGCCCAGTGCATGGGACCGTAAGTTGTGGGGATTAGACGAAACGGATTCTGAGGGAGGAACCTCAGTATATCTGCATCGTTTGGTTGTGGATCGCGATAGCACCGGGAAGGGTCTAGGCCTTGAGCTGATGCAATGGATTGAACAAGGTATCCACTTCACAGGCAAGGACCGAATCCGTTTAGACTGTATTGCGGGCAATGACAAGCTTAGCGAGTTTTACAGACAATGCGGTTATACGTATATAGGCGAAACGAACGGCTATAATACTTTTGAAAAGATGCTAATAAAGATTTAGAAAACTGAATTATAGCTCAAGGAATACGAAAGAAGGAAGCAGGTGATCTGTATTCTTCTTTTTTTGTTGTGCAGCCTTTACTTTCCCTTGATCGCTGTCATATCAGAGTCCTCCAAAAGAGAAAATTTATATGAAAATGAAAATGGGGATATCGTGTCTCACCCTTCTACATATGATGATAGGGAAGTTTTGTAAGCGTTTTAAAATAGGAAGGCATACAACCAAGTGAAGCTACAGGAGGCGGTTAAAGTGGACGATTACATGAGCTGGATAAAGATTGGATTTTTCCTTATCGTTCTGTTTTTACTTGCAGCGGCATGCAGTACCTCTCCCAAAATAGAGAACACAGACGGGCAAAAAGTGCGGCTTACGATGCAGGTTTGGGGTAATCCTGCGGAGGTAAAGGTGTATCAGCGGGCACTCGATGCATTTGAAAAGGAAAACCCGAATATCGAGGTTAAGCTGGTGCCTGTACCGGGAGACCAATATGAGCAAAAGCTGTTGACACAGCTTCAGGGAAGTCGCGGACCGGATGTGTTTTATTCGTATGAACCGACGATTGCGCGTTTGATCGGGGCGAAGCAGGTACAGCCTTTGGGTGAGTTTTTAAAAAGTGATGCAAGTGATGTGAAGGCTGAGGATTTTCCAGAAGGATTGTGGGGACCGGCAAAGCGTGATGGGGAAATCTATGGGGTCACTCCCGACTCAAACCCGATGGTCATGTATTACAACAAAAAGGTATTCAAGGAAGCAGGCGTGAAGACGCCGCAAGAATACTATGACGAAGGCAAATGGAACTGGGATGCCTTTGAGGAGGCTACTTCCAAGCTGAAGGCAGCCGGAAAACAGGGTTATATTGCGGAAAACTGGTGGGCTCACTGGTATTCATGGGTGTGGTCGAATGGCGGTCAGATTTTTGATGAACAGGGCAAATATGTGCTGGACCACAATGAAAAGGGCAAGGAAGCCTTCAGTTTTATGTACGATATGGTGAAAAGGGGAAATGCCGTATATCTCGGATCACTTCCCAAAGGGCAAGGGGCTGACGCGATGTTCATGTCCAATCAAGTCGGTATGCTGGCGGCGGGAAGATGGCTGGAGCCCTTGTTTAATCAAAATAAAAGCCTCGACTTTGATTATATCTACTGGCCATCCAATAGCGGAAAGAATGAGCCCGTTGCCATTCCGGTTGCCTATGTAGCTGTAAATAAAAATAGTCCGCATGTGCAAGAGGCCATGAAGCTGGCAGCATTCTACGTCTCTGTGAAGGGGCAGGAGGCGCGGCTGGTTGAAGGTGGGAATGCCATGGGTACGCTTGCTGCCGCAGATGAGAGCATTATGAAAAAGGCGACCATTGAGCATTCAAGCTATTTGACCGAGGGATGTAACATAGGGCATGCTCATGGATCTGCATTGGCCTATGATGCTCAGGTGCCGGGGTTGAACTCGGATATCACGGAGACCATCGACCTGATGTTCTTGGGCAAGCAGGATGCTGCGGCAACTATTGAAAAGTTGAATCAGATCATATCCAAGGCGGTCAAGTAGGCACGGGATGACCCGTGGCCGGGGAGGAAGGTGACCAGATGCCGAAAAAGCATCAAGCGCTGTGGGGGCCTTATAAACAAGCAAGGAACGTCGATATTTTTAATGGTCATGAGATTACCAATCTTCCCGTGAGCAGAAATCATATTAATAACCTGCTTGAGGTATACTCAGATGATGTATTGCCGTGAATATTATGAATCATCAGAGAGGCATGCCCAAATGAATGGAGGGTGCAGCGAAACAGCTAATTTACAGCTGATTTGCGACACCCTCTTTAGTTGTCCGGACGGAAATGTACTCGTATTTCATGCTGTTTACGTCATCAACATACTATCTACGCCATCCATTGAAATTTCTTCTGTACTATTTGATAATCTAGACACACAAAAGAAACGATTGACTCATATTCAAAACTACGAAAGGAGAATGCGAGTGAAATAGACTTTTACGTTATGACGTCTTGGCAATCACTCAGGGCGAGGTGCGGCTGGCCCAAGCCCAATTGAACAGAGCCAATTCAGCGCTACCTCATGCAGCACGTTGATGTTGTCTACCTGACAGTGTTCTAATCCGCCAAGTCGTCTATCCTCTATCGGGAAGAACGTCTTGTTTTTCGAACCCGCTTGCTCATAATTTTTCAAGGCTTGTGTCAGCGGATTTGGCTGAACCAATATCTCTTCCGCTCCGTGCATTACAAGAAGCGGACATTCTATCTGGTGGAGCACGCCCTCAAGATCATAGGCAAAACGCGGATTACCCGCAAAGTCCTCCAAGCTTTTTGCCCCCAGAATTCTCATGCCATGTGCGGCCAGACTCGGTGGCATCCATTTAAGCATTGCATCCCAATCAAAGGCGTGCGTACCACCGTCGGAGATGACGGCAGCAATCCTGTGATCGAACGAAGCGAATCGCAAAGAGTCGTAAGCCGCAAAACTCTCACCGTGCACGATAATCTTATCGGGATCGACTTCCGGCCGCGTTAGAAGAAAGTCGATTGCTCGGGAATGGAAAGCCTCACTGTCCGCTCGTCTTCCTTTTCCCTTTTCGTACAGCGAGAGGCCGGTGCCAGGCTGGTCATAGACCAGAAAGTTATATCCACACGAAATAAAAGCGGGACCTAGCCAGAAATAGTTTTCAATTGACCACTCGTCGCCACCGTTGAGAGCAAAAAGGGTCGGCTTCGGACCTTTTATCCAGGAAGGGGAGAAGAAGTAACCATCCAGCTTGACACCTTCGTAATCGACTTGGATCTTCTCCGGTTGGACATCGAAGTACTTTCCGGCAGCTTCGAAGAGTTCATTTACTTTCTTAAATACACGGATTTTCTCGGTGTCATCATCCATCACCGCATATTCCGCAATTCTGTAGTAATTGCAGGCACGAATGTAGCAGTTTCGTGCTGTATACCAGTTTCCAGCCGTTTCGGCCTCCTTGCCGTGTCTTTCCAATGCCTGAGCCGTTATGAGCCATTCCCTGTGCCACGTATCTTTGTCATCGGGGTCAATTTTTTTGCAGGCCTCGTAGATCTCGGTGACATCCGTAGCACCGAGGCTTGCCATACCTAAAGCTTTGGTGACTTGGTATGACATCATGTAGTGATTGGGCCAACGGCTGAACTCAATTGACATTGTAACATCCTCCTTTTCCAGTTCTATTGATTGTAGTTTTTTTACTACAAGTAATTTTTACAACACAAAGATAAAGCTTTTTTAAAAGAAAAATAAATGTTTGTAAAGAGAATATAAAAAATTATAAAACACTGAAAAAATAAAAAAGGCTGCTGCCTGGGTGTTCACACCTGGCAGTAGCCTTTAACTCCTGTAGTAAAAGAAAATGTGCACAAATAAAATCAGTGTTGTGCGGCCAAGGGAAGACTGAATCTTATCCCCAAACCGCCATATTCGGAAGGGTAGGCGCAAATTTCGCCCCTATGATGTTCAATAATGGATTTACAGCTTGCAAGCCCCAGCCCCAGTCCGCCCTTTTGGATTTGCCGCGATTTATCCACAGTGAAAAATTTGAGGAACAGAGAAGATATATCCTTTTCCGGCACTCCAATTCCATTATCCTCGATTTGAAAAAAGGCATACTGTCCTAGCGGGTATCCAGTCATATACACTTTCAGCTTATTTTTCCCTCCATATCTTACAGCATTGCTAAAGAGGTTGCCGAAAACCCGACGTATCATCGGTTCATTGACCATCAGCAATATATTTTCCGTAAATGAATGGCGGCAAGTAAGCTCGTTGTCAAGTCCTGCCAACTCATACTCATATTCAAGGGCAATGTTTTCAAATAATTTTGATGCTTTTACAGGTGTAGCTACCATAGATTCCAACTCCAGTTTTTCTTTGGTGAAGCTGGAAAAATCATTGATGAGTTCAACCATATATCCTGACTTCTTTTGAATCAAATCATAATATTCCTGCTTTTCAGTTTCTGGTAAATCCTTGTGCGTAGCCAGCAGTTCAGTAAAACCATTAATAGATGTCAAGGGTGTTTTCAAGTCGTGGGCAATTGCCGCGATCATCTCGATCTGCTCTTTGTGGGCGAGTTGAAGCCGGTGCTCCATCTTATTGAAGTGTTTATAAAGTTCTCCGATCTCGTCATTACTTCTCAGAGCTAGCGGAGGCAGTGGATGTACAATATTTACTTCTTCAAGCCTGGTATTCAGAAGCTGAATGGGTTTCTCTATGCAAAAATGAATATAGATAATCAGAATAATAAATATGAAACAGGCAATTGCAAATATGGGCAGGAGCAATGCTATATATCGCGAGTCCAGCAATGAACTGCGTATAGGGGAATATACTGCAAAGACAAGCTTCAGGTACATTCCAATCGAAAACATGAATATTATAAACATCAGCAGGAACAAAAGAGGAAGCTTTATTTTCAGTTTCATACTATTGCTCTCTTTCCGTGTATTTATATCCTATGCCCCATATTGTTTTAATAAAGTCATATTCAGGACCAAGTTTCTTACGGATATTTTTTATATGAACCGTTACGGTATTTATTTCTCCGTATTCGTCTCCCCAGACGTTTTCATATATCTGTTCACGAGTCAATACATTATTGGGGTGGCGCATGAGGATAGACAGAATCTGAAATTCCTTCGTTGATAAGTCGAGCTTCCTGCTATTCAGGAATGCTTCAAACGTCTTATCGTTCAAAATGAGCGGAGAATCCGCCTTTTCGTTACTGGGACTAAGTTCATCCCACTCTTTAAAAAGCCTGTCCACTTTTCTGAAGTGAGCCTTTATCCTGGAGACAAGCTCCTGAATACTGAAAGGTTTGGTCATGTAATCGTCTGCTCCTATTTCGAGCCCGACGATTTTATCAATGTCCTTATCACGCGCACTTAAAAACAAAATTGGAACATTATAAGAATTTCGGATACTTCTGCAGACATCAAGTCCATCCATATCAGGCATTACTATATCAAGAATGATGAAATCGATGTTATTTTCTTCCAATGCAGATAAGGCTTCTTCCCCAGAATATGCCGAAATTATTGCAAATTGCTCGTATCTTAAACTCTTTGTGATGAGTTTTACGATTTCTTCATCGTCGTCTACAACTAATATCGTTTTTAGCATATTTATACCTCCCAGCCGCTTTAAGTGGACTGAATTTATAAAACAAGAGCCGCATGATCCTCTCGCATTGAAAAAAGTAGCGTTCAAAGCGTCTCTGCGGTCGAGCTATGCACATATTCCAGCTTGAAGACCTGCATATAGCTTTTGACGTAATGTCCGGGAGTGTGTCTAATCAAAAGACGGTGTGAAAAGGCTGAAAACCATCACAAGTTTTGGTTTTCAGCCTTTTCCGATAAAGTCCATCCGAGCTACGCACTCCACGTGACTTTGATAGGACTCAAATGGGAAGATCATGAAACATGGTATACCTCAAATGGGTATTCCGCTCCAAATCCCTTACTGATTGAAATCAGTAAGGGATCATGGCTCTATAGTAACAGCTATTATCGTAATGTAAAGGGAGATGTAACGCACATTTTGGATTACACCAACCCTTCGGGTTTTAAAACTCCGAGAACCTTTGGAACAGGAGATGGCGATTTTTCGTATGGCTACTCCTTTTTGTATTTTTTTCGGTACTGTAGCGGGGTGTGCCCGGTAAGATGCTTGAATACACGACCAAAGTGAGCGATGCTGTCAAAACCCGTTTTTTCAGCAATGGAAGTCACTTTCCAGTTTGTTTCTCTCAGGTACACACGAGCCTGCTGGACCCGCACATCTTGAAGATATTCTACTAAGGTAAAACCTGTTGTCTGCTTGAAAATACGGCACAAATACGTGCTGCTAATATAAAAATGATCAGCCAGCTGATCTAGTGACAGGCTCTCGGCATAATGAGCATGCAGGTATGCGATGACTGAGTACACGCGTTGCTGCTTTTCGCTACGTTCCGGTGCAATGGTATCGGCAGTGGCCGATTGTATGCGCCGGATGCGGATAAGGAGCTGGAGTAGCAAGCTTTGGAGATATAGTTGGCGGTAGGCATGTTCTTGGTAGTATTCATCCAGCATTTGCTGGAATAGATGCTCCAGCTCGCATTGTTCTTCCGCGGAGGGGCGAAGCAGAAAGCTTTTTTCTGGCAGAAGAGGCTGGTTCTGATCGCTGGAGGGAGAGACAGTCATTGGCGAGGCTGCAAATTCTTCATCAAAGTTAATCAAAATCCGTTCATGGCTACCGCTACCCTTGTTACTTGTACGGTGAAAATCATGTTTGCTAATCCAAATCAGATCGCCCTTCTGGAGCGCGTATACCCGCTGATTAATGTAGTAGTAACGCTCTCCTGCCAGCAAATAATAGATTTCGTGCGCTTGGTGGACATGGTCGGCGGACATGCTGAATGGCACCGTCCGTAGCGCTTGCTCAATGGCAAAGCGGGGTGTAGCGATCATATCGATAGTCTCCTTTAATGAAAGAATACATAAGGATAATATATGTATATTTTTTGGGAAAAATCATAATAAAAGCGAAGATTTCGCTCTTTCTTATACTATAAAATAAAAGCAATTCATGTAAAGGGTGTGAGCCAATTGGCTAAAATCAAATATGCGCTTGTGGGTACCGGAGGAAGAGCCGAATTTTTTTACGGTGAAGTTGTTACCGTTTTCAAAGATACCTCGGAGCTGATCGCGTTCTGTGACGTCAATCAGACGAGAATGGATTATGCCAATCAGCTGTTGCAGGAGAAATACGAGCATGAGCCGATTGCGACCTATAAAGCACACGAGTTTGATCGGATGATCGCGGAGACGAAGCCGGATATCGTCATTGTCACGACCATTGACCGGGTGCATCACCGGTATATTATCCGGGCGATGGAGCTGGGCTGTGATGTCATTTCTGAGAAGCCGATGACGGTGGATGAGGACAAATGCCAAGACATTCTGGATGCCATAGACCGCACGGGACGGAAGCTGCGCGTCACCTTTAACTACCGCTATGCGCCGCATAATACGAAAATCCGCGAGATTATTATGGACGGAACGCTCGGAGAGGTGCTGTCAGTCAATTTCGAGTGGTTGCTGAATACACAGCATGGCGCAGATTATTTCCGTCGGTGGCACCGTGACAAGCGCAATAGCGGTGGTCTGCTAGTGCATAAATCGACGCATCATTTTGATCTGATGAACTTCTGGCTTGGCTCGAAACCGGAGACGGTGTATGCGATGGGAGATCTGAAATTTTACGGCCGGGAAAATGCGGAGCAGCGTGGCGTGACGGAGTTTTATCAACGGGCTTACGGCAGCAAGGCAGCGGAGAATGACCCCTTTGCGCTACACCTGGACCGTAATGAGCATCTAAAAAGTATGTATCTGGATGCTGAGCATGAGGATGGCTATGTGCGGGATCAAAGCGTATTTGGCGACAATATCAGCATAGAAGACACGCTGAGTGTCATGGTGAAGTATCAGAACAAGACGGTGATGAACTATTCACTGAATGCTTATATGCCTTGGGAGGGCTTTATCATCGTATTTAATGGCACGAAGGGACGGATGGAGGTTCGGGTATCCGAGCAATCCTATGTTAATTCCGGTGGCAGCAAGGCAGATGAGGGTGCGCTCAAAGAGAAGACTATCACCATCTATCCCCACTTTGCAGCACCTTATGAGGTCGAGGTAGAAGAAGGCGTAGGTGGTCATGGCGGAGGAGATCCAGTTATGCTGCGGGATATTTTTGATAAGCCGGCAGAGGATCGGTTTCATCGTGCGGCCTCACATATCGACGGTGCATGGTCCATTTTAACTGGCATCGCCGCCAACCGCTCTATGCGTACAGGTCAGCCAGTGAAGGTGGAGGAACTGGTGCGCTTGTAATGAGTAGTAAATTTAATACCGAAAAGACCCCTCTAACTAGATTGAACAGAGGGGTCTTATTTTGGTATTCAAATATAGAATGCACCTTACATCTTACGGCACTTTATTTTATTATTTATCAGCAGTCAGTTCCCGGGTTCCCAGTTGTTGTACAGGACGATGGTTATCGGGGAAAATGGCAGCAAACTGGTTGATTTGGTCTGCGGACAATTCAATAGGCTGCTCCAGCACTGTCCAATTTACATGTTCTGTGCATGGCGGGGTAGTCAGCGATCCGTTGTAGCGAACGGAGTGCAGGTCTTTTGGCAGCAGCGCAGCGAGATTTATTTCTTCATCCAGAGCCGCTTCTTGGGAAATATCCTTCGGCAGTTTGGACCAAATGCGGTTGAAAGCCTTGTTTTCTTTGCCACTTTGGATAAGGACCCCTAAGACAGCTGTGCTTCCGTTGTCGCTTTGATGGACAAAATGAAGCTCCATTTCAGCATTTTTACCATCAATTTGATGTTCGCTCGGGTGGTGAAAGTGAAACTGCTTTAAAGTGAATTTAGTACCGTCCAGCATGATGTTATTGCTGGCATCGGCAACATTGATTTGCACAGTGTGCCCATTATTCAAAATGGATGCTTTCGTTTTAGTGTAATGAACTTGCAGCGGTTGCTGTGTTTGCGATGCTTCCAGATGGGTATGCTCTATATTGACAGGAGATTGTTCGTGGCCGTTACCACAAGCAACAAAATCTTTTTCCAGCTCTCCCCAATGTTCCGGTCCCTGATCTCCTTCATAGGACCAGTGTGGGCCTTTCTGAACAACTGCATGAGCGTTGTTAACTGATGAGGATGAAGTGCTAGTGGTACTAGAAATGGCGGGCTGTGAATTGCATCCTGTTACCGATACAGCCAAGATAATGGCAAATATGCTGAACAGGCAACCTTTCCAATTTTTCATGTTTCTTTATCCTTCTTCCAAAATAGAATATGTGAAACTTTTTACATTGTAAATTATTGTACAAAGTTCCTACAAGGGTCCAAGGACTTAGAAAGAAGCGTTTTTGGATTAAATAGTTTTAAGTTAGATTTATATTTGTCCTTTTTGGGCAAAAATTACTATAATAATGAGTGTACATTACAAAATAATTCCATATCTATTTAAAGGAGAGATCTACATGAAAGCAGCAATTGTTACAAAAGACAAGAAAGTCAGTATAGAAGAGAGACCTTTGCGTTCCTTGAAGCATGGAGAAGCGTTAGTCCAAGTTGAATACTGCGGAGTTTGCCACACAGATTTACATGTGAAAAATGCAGATTTCGGTGATGTCACAGGCAGAGTTCTAGGGCATGAAGGTATTGGAAAAGTCATTGAATTAGGTGAAGGAGTAACCAGTCTTAAAATTGGTGATCGCGTAAGTATTGCCTGGATGTTCGAAAGCTGCGGTCATTGTGAATATTGCCTAACTGGGCGGGAAACGCTGTGTCGTGAAGTTAAAAATGCCGGATATACGGTAGACGGTGCAATGGCAGAGCAATGTATTGTCACAGCTGACTACGCGGTCAAGGTACCAGATAGTCTTGATCCTGCCGCTGCAAGTAGTGTAACTTGTGCAGGGGTTACAACATATAAAGCAGTTAAAGTAAGTGAAATCAAACCAGGCCAATGGATCGGTATCTTCGGCATTGGCGGCTTGGGTAACCTGGCGGTGCAATATGCCAAAAATGTATTCAATGCTAAAGTTGTAGCCTTTGACATCAGTGATGAAAAACTAGAACTGGCCAAACAAATTGGTGCTGACTATATCGTTAACAGCATGAAAGAAGATCCGGTCGCTCGTGCCAAGGAATTAACAAACGGTGCTGGTCTGGATGCAACCGTGGTTACTGCTGTTGCCAAAACACCTTTCAACCAGGCCATCGACGTTGTAAAAGCTGGCGCGCGTGTTGTAGCTGTAGGTCTTCCAACCGATAAGATGGATCTGGACATTCCTCGTCTGGTTCTGGACGGCATTCAAGTTATTGGCTCCTTGGTCGGCACTCGTGAAGACCTTAAAGAAGCGTTCCAGTTCGCTGCAGAAGGTAAAGTCGTCCCTCTTGTACAAAAACGTCCGCTCGAAGACATTAATGAGATCTTCGAGGAAATGGAGCAGGGCAAAATCCAAGGACGTATGGTTATTGATTTCACAAAATAAAATGAAATCGAATTGGTAACCCTTGGAATTTAGAGAGAGGAAGCGCCTGCTGATGTATTGCAGGCGCTCTTTTTGGCTTTACAGCTTATTCAGAATGTTATCTTCCAAAACCGCAGATTTATCCCCATATTCTTTGATGATATGTCTTTCTCCCCAGGCACAAAGAGAATCTAAAATGCTTTTCAGACTACATCCATATTCACTAAGCTCGTACTCCACTTTGGGTGGAACCTGATTATAGCTAATCCGATTGACAATGCCGTCTTCCTCTAATTCACGAAGCTGCTGAGTCAGCATTTTTTGTGTTATGGAAGGCATCATCCGTTTTAATTCGCTTGTCCGCATCTTTCCATGTGTCAAATGACACAAAATCACGCATTTCCACTTCCCCCCGATCACCTCTAACGTCGCCTCAACAGAGATATTGTATTTTTTCTTCCCCAATGCCGATCCCTCCATGTGTATCGCTTTTCTGTTATACATACCTTAACATCCTGTTTTAATCAAAAAGGACTTTATTTAGGGTACTTTTTGGTACCTATATCACTAAAAAGTACGTACTGTTCATAATTGCTTGAATAACTCATAATAACATCTGTTGGTTGAAGATTTCTATAGATAGGAGGGAAAAACATGTCGCCAGAATCAAAAGGAAGTATATGGCCATTACTGGCTCTAGCCGTAAGCGCCTTTGCGATTGGGACAACTGAGTTCATCAGCGTGGGACTGCTTCCCCTCATTGCTGAAGACTTGCACATATCTGTAACGATGTCCGCACTAACTGTAACGCTGTATGCATTAGGAGTTACCATCGGGGCACCTGTCTTGACCTCATTAACATCAAGTGTTCCCCGTAAAACGTTGCTGCTGTGGATCATGATTATATTTATTGCAGGTAACAGCCTTGCTGCGGTCTCTAGTGGAATTGCCTTGCTGCTGATTGCACGTGTGATCTCGGCGTTCGCCCATGGGGTGTTCATGTCCATCGGTTCCACCATCGCGGCCGATCTTGTGCCGGATGATCGTCGAGCGAGTGCGATTTCCATTATGTTCTCCGGGTTGACCGTAGCCACAGTCACAGGTGTACCTTTGGGTACCTATATTGGGCAGCAATGGGGTTGGCGGGCTGCATTTATGGCGATTGTGGTCGTCGGTGTAGTGGCACTCATCGCCAATCTGATTCTGCTGCCATCTACACTGCGCAAAGGGAACAAGACTCCTTTCCGCGAGCAGGTCAAACTGGTTACCAATGGTCGCTTGCTACTTGCATTTATCATTACAGCTTTGGGGTATGGAGGCACATTTGTGGTGTTTACTTATTTATCTCCATTACTCCACGACATAACCGGATTTCAGCAAAGTACGGTAACGTTTATTCTTTTGCTGTATGGAATTGCGATTGCCATCGGGAATGTCATTGGCGGAAAAGCAGCAAACCGTAAGCCGCTTTCAGCTTTGTTTTACATGTTTCTGATTCAAGCAGTGATCCTTTTTCTCCTGTTGTTCACGGCACCTTTTAAAACGGCAGGACTGATTACGATCTTCTTTATGGGATTGCTTGCGTTTATGAACGTGCCCGGGTTACAGGTATATGTAGTCATGTTAGCCGAACGGTTTGCACCCAAAGCTGTCGATGTTGCCTCTGCTGTTAATATTGCTGCTTTCAACGCAGGGATAGCCATCGGAGCTTATGTAGGCGGAATTGTAACGGATTCACTCGGTCTCATTCATACAGCCTGGATCGGGAGCATTATGGTTTTCGTTGCGGTCCTGCTCACAGGCTGGAGTCGTATGCTCGAAAAAAGGGATACAACTACCATTACAGGTTAAAGCTTTTAAAAAATAGAGAGGAAGATACAAAATGACACAAAACTTACAAAGCACAACATTGTTAAACAACGGAGTTCGTATGCCTTGGTTTGGCATCGGGGTATTTAAAGTGGAGGAAGGTTCGGAGCTGGTCGATGCTATAAAGGCTGCTGTAAAGCATGGCTACCGCAGTATAGATACAGCTGCAATCTATGCGAATGAAAGCAGTGTAGGGCAGGCTATTCAGGAAGCCCTTCAGGAAAATAATCTGTCCAGAGAAGAACTGTTCGTCACGTCCAAAGTGTGGAATGCAGATTTAGGCTATGAAGAGACAAGAGCAGCTTATGAAGCCAGTCTGGATAAGCTGGGTCTGGAATACCTGGATCTATATCTGATTCATTGGCCAGTTCAGGGAAAGTATAAAGAAGCTTGGAGAGCGTTGGAATCCTTGTATAAAGAAGGACGGATTAAGGCAATTGGAGTCAGCAACTTCCAGATTCATCATTTGGAAGATCTCATGAAAGATGCTGAAATCAAGCCAATGATCAATCAGGTGGAGTTCCATCCACAATTAACCCAAACCGAGCTGTTGCAATTCTGTCAAAGGAACGACATTCAAATGGAAGCCTGGTCCCCGTTAATGCAAGGCCAATTGCTGGATCATCCGGTACTGCAAGACATAGCGACCAAGTACGGTAAATCGGTGGCGCAAGTGATTTTACGCTGGGATGTGCAGCAGGGAGTTGTCACCATTCCCAAGTCTACCAAGGCGCATCGGATCGTCGAAAATGCCGATATTTTTGACTTCGAACTGACGCGCGAGGATATGGATCGAATTCAGGCGTTAAATGCCGATCTTCGGGTAGGTCCAGATCCGGATAACTTTGATTTTTAAAATTACGTTCATCATGAGACGCCGTTTCCTTCTTCACTGAAGGGACGGCGTTTTGTGCATGATGGGTCTGGAGCCACAGCAATCCAATCCCGCCATATGGTATTATAGGGTTATGTGAAAAGAGACGTTTTGGAAGCTTGTGAATACGAAAAATCTCCGGGGGACTTCATGAATAAGACGATTGCAGATATAGCCCAAATGGCTGGTGTATCCAAGAGCACGGTATCCCGTTTTTTGAACGGCGGGTCTGTCAGCGTGGATACGAAACGAAAAATTGAAAAAGTGGTTAAAGCCACGGGCTATGTGCCCAATGCCTTTGCCCAGAGTCTTAAGGCGAAGCGGACCAACATCATCGGCACCGTTGTGCCGCGTCTGGATTCTTTTGCGACATCTCATACGCTGATGGGGATTGATGAGGAACTGCGTTCTCAGCATTATCAGATGCTGATCTCCAATACGAGCCAGGATGTACAGCGTGAAATCGAAGCCATTTATGAGCTGGGCCGACAAAAGATTTCGGGTATCATTTTGCTGGCTGCTCAAATTACAGACGACCATCTGACCGCGATTCGTGACATCGGTATTCCAGTGTTGCTGGTGGGCCAGCAGCACGAGCAGCTTCATAGCCTTATCCATGATGACTATCGTGCAGGATATGATATTGGCACGTACGTTTTGTCTCAGGGACACCGCGAAATTGCCTACGTTGGTGTTACTGAAAAGGATGTTGCCGTCGGTGTGCAGCGCAAGGAGGGCTTTAGGCAGGCTGTACGCGATGCATTGCCTACTGAGTCTTGTACGGACGATGCGATGCAAGCAGCAGGGTATGATATCAGATACTATGAGACCGGATTTAAAATGTCCGATGCACGAATTGCTGCATCCGCTATTTTGGACAATTTCAAGCCAACGTTAATGGTGTGTGCTACGGATAATATTGCGCTGGGCGTAATCAATGCTGCTTATTCCAGAGGGATTGTCATTCCGTCGGATTTGTCGGTAACTGGCTTTGGGGGATACGATATTACGGAGGTCATTCACCCTGCGCTGACAACCGTTCAATATCCGTATATGGATGCTGGACGTGTAGCAGCGCAAAATATTATGCGGCTGGTAGAACATAAATCGGTAGAAAAAGTGACGGTCATGAATTATTCCCTTATCGAAAGAGAAAGCGTTGACAAACGCTGAACAAGTGGATTATAATTTCTTCGAAACCGGTTCCATAGTATACGGACATAAGTGGAATCGGTTGCAAATCCATGGATGAGCATTTTTTTAATCGTATGGGAACCGGTTCCGAAAGAATATTTTTTTCACTAATTTGGAACCGGTTCCTGAGGCGAAGTTTTAATAAAAATGAGGTACAACTATGAAAATGACAAGAGAACAAAAGTATCGAGTGATCGAGCAGGCAGAGCCCGGTGAAATAGCCAGCTTGGAGGAGAAAGTGGAGCAATGTCACTGGCGGCAGGGGTTTCATATCCAGCCACCGACAGGTTTGCTCAATGACCCTAATGGCTTTTCGTATTACCAAGGTGAATACCACTTATTTTATCAGTGGTTTCCACTCGGAACGGATCATGGGATGAAATACTGGTATCATTTGAAATCCAGAGATTTGGCCACATGGAATAGTGCGGGTATTGGCATTGCACCTGGGGATTATTTTGATTCACATGGGGCTTACTCAGGCAGCGCACTGGAGCATGAGGGCAAATTATATATGCTGTATACGGGAAATGCACGAGATGAAGATTGGATCAGACATCCTTATCAATGCATGGCTGTTATGGACGAGAACGGTCGCATTACTAAATGGGAGCACCCCGTTATTTCCAATGTGCCAGAAGGGTATACAGACCATTTTCGTGATCCCAAGCTATGGAAAGACGGCGATAGCTTTTACTGTGTGATTGGTGCCCAAAGAACGAATTTAACAGGCTGCGCCGTCCTCTACCGATCAACCGACCTTCATTCATGGGAGTTTGAGGGAGAATTGTGCACAGGGCTGGAGTCGTTTGGCTACATGTGGGAATGTCCGGATTATTTTGAACTGAACGAAGCAGGTGTCTTGATCTTTTCTCCTCAGGGCTTGGAGCCTTCCGGGGATGAAAATCACAATATTTATCAATCGGGCTACGTAATCGGCAAGCCGTTAGATACCGGTACAAAAATACTGGAGCACGGCGCATTCCACGAGCTCGACAGAGGCTTTGACTTCTATGCGCCACAGACGATGATTGACCCGCAGGGGCGGCGTATTATGGTGGCATGGATGGGTCTGCCGGATATCGACTATCCCACAGATCCGAACGGATGGGCTCATTGTCTGACATTACCAAGGGAGCTTACGCTTCATGAGGGCAAACTCTTGCAGCGGCCAATTCCTGAGCTGACTACGCTACGCAGAAATCGTGAGGATCGGGTAGCTGACACGTTATTCTCAGAGAGCAAAACCTATGAAGGATTTACAGGTACGGCCTATGAGCTGATCTGTGAGGTAGATCTTTTAAGCGCTAAGATGTTTGGTATTGAATTCCGTGCGAGTGAGACTGAGAAAACGGTAATTAAATATGATGCCATCAGTCGCAAACTTGTATTGGATCGTTCGCAATCAGGTGAGCCTGTAGCCACTTCGTATGGTGAGATACGGCAGTGTTCATGGGATAAAGATCATATCAAACTTCATTTGTTTGTAGATGCGTCTTCAGTTGAGATTTTCGTCAATGATGGGGAAGAGGTGTTCACCAGTCGTATTTTTCCGCATCCAGAGAGTGACGAAATACGCTTTTTTGCCGACAAGGGAGAGGCTCTCTTCCAGGCGGTGAAATGGGATTTTACATGAGTAGGCTAAAACATCAAGTGGATCGTTAATCATCAAACATAACGGAATCAACGAGAGGATGAACATCATGGCGGAGAACAGAGAAATAGCTAAAGAAGTGATCCAGGCAATCGGTGGGCAAGAAAATATTGCATCTTTTGCTCATTGCGCGACGCGCTTGCGGATTATGGTGCATGACAAGGAGAAAATTGATCAGAAAAAAGTTGAGGAGATCGACAAGGTCAAGGGTGCTTTCTTCAATTCCGGGCAATATCAGATTATTTTTGGTACAGGTACGGTAAATCGAATTTTCGAAGAGGTTGAAAAGCTTGGCGTGACTGGTTCATCTAAAGAAGAGGTGAAGAGTCAGGCGAAAAAGGAAGGGAACGTCTTCCAGCGCTCCATCCGTACCTTTGGTGATGTGTTTGTACCGATTATTCCTGTGCTGGTCGCTACAGGGCTGTTCATGGGGCTACGTGGCTTGCTCACTCAGCCGCAAATTCTCGCTCTACTTGGCATGACGCCACAGGACATTTCACCCAATTTTCTATTGTACACACAAGTATTAACAGATACGGCCTTTGCTTTTCTGCCAGCGTTAGTCGCATGGTCAGCCTTTAGAGTATTCGGTGGTAGTCCAGTGCTGGGTATCGTTCTCGGTCTGATGCTGGTAAATCCAGCCTTGCCCAACGCTTATAGTGTTGCGGACGGTTCAGCCCACCCGTTGACGATGTTCGGATTCATTCCTGTGGTGGGCTATCAAGGCTCGGTATTGCCAGCTTTCTTCGTGGGCTTGATCGGAGCCAAGCTGGAGCGGGCGCTGCGCAAACGGGTGCCTGAAGCGCTAGATTTGATTCTCACACCGTTTTTAACACTGTTGATCATGATCACTTTGGGATTGTTTGCCATCGGTCCGATTTTCCATTCACTCGAAGAATGGGTGCTGCACGGAACAACGTTTGTGCTGGATTTGCCTTTCGGTATTGCAGGGATTGTCATCGGTTTCTTGCATCAGATTATCGTTGTTACAGGTGTGCATCATATCTTTAATTTCTTGGAGATTCAACTGCTTGAAAAGAACGGCGCGAACGCCTTTAACGCCATCATTACCTGCGCTATGGCTGCTCAAGGTGCTGCCTGTCTGGCGGTTGGACTGAAAACGAAGAATAGCAAGCTAAAAGCGTTAGCACTTCCTTCCTCGTTGTCTGCTTTTCTGGGGATTACGGAACCGGCTATTTTCGGGGTCAACCTGAGATACATGAAGCCTTTTGTCATGGGGCTTATCGGTGGTGCGGTTGGCGGTTTTATCGCTTCACTCTTCCATTTGGCGGCTACAGGTATGGCAGTTACAGTCATTCCAGGCACGTTGCTCTACATGAACCATCAGCTTCCGCTTTACATTTTGGCGAACTTGGCTGCTATGGTTGTAGCCTTTGTCCTGACCTGGATGTTTGGCTATAACGATAAAATGCTGGAAGAGGTCAAAACAGCGGGTTCTTCAACTTAATATGATTTCGGAATAAGCACAGATTCGCATATAAATGAACTATAACGGTCGCCCTACTTTGGAGCGCTCTAGGCCCTTGTTGAAAAGGGATGCTAGAGAAGCTTCCAGGTGGGGAGACCGTTTTTTATAGACTTTATCATTACGTATCCGGATACGTAATTTGGCTTTGGCCAACAATCGGCTCATAACGCAATGGTTTCAGAGCATCTCAATGAAATGGACTTCCCACCATATTCTTCAATTGCTAATTCGAATTCATTATTGAGCGGTTTGACGCCTGAAGAATATAACGTAGTTATCAAAAATGCGAAACCCATAGAATCAATTGCTGTTGAAAAAGAAGTTTTTGCCGTTTACGGAAGATATACAGATGAAAATAGGAATTTTCAAATTAAAGCTTCAGGTTTTGGAGAATATCAGGTAATGGTACTTAACCACGATTATTATGTTTTTTATGAACTCGTTATAATACCAATATTTTCTAAAATACGTAATACATCTTTTGAGAAGGGAGGTGTGTGCGTGTGAACAAGCGATTAAGAACAAGTGTTGTTGTCTTAGGTCTAACTGTTCTTATCGGAGGGGTTATAACCGTCATTCAATACGACAAGGATACGTATAAAGAACGGCATTTAATCGAAATCTTTTTTAATCGAGTGAAACAGTATCGGCGCTGGGCAACTCGCTATGACAAGACAGCGAGCATGTTCAAGGCTTTTTTGGCGTTGATTTCGATAAGGATGTGGCTCAAATAGGTTTGCGTATAGGCTCTAATCAATCTAATTAGGTCGATATTGTGGATGATCCTGGATAACGGCCGCATTCATCATGCAGCCCAAGTGCAAGATTTCTTGAAGCAGCATCACCGATTACAATTTGTTTTTCTGCCGAAGTACTCGCCTGACCTTAACCTGATTGAAGGTTTATGGAAGTGGCTAAAGAGCGATGTCGTTCACAACGTATTTTACAAGAAGTTTTATCATATCCGAATCAATGTCGCAGCCTTCATGAAACGCGTCAATGACAAATCGTTGGAGGTCATTGATCGCTTGGGAATACGAATGTAATTCAAAAATTCAGTCTATGTAGAATTTATATAAACGATCAATTTTACAAATATCAATAAACATATTATTGTAAAAATAAAGAAATTGGAGGTGGCTTGACAATGAAAATTCTTATAGTAGGCTATTTTACACAAATTTCAAAATCAAATATTAAAAAATATTTTCCTAATGACTGGGACATTGTAATTGTGCCGCCGGGAAAAGAAATGCTGCATCATATTGGAGACTGCCAGGTAATCATACCTGAACATATCAAAGTGGATCGCGACTTACTTTCCATGGCAAAAAAATTGAAGCTGGTACAGACGGGTGCAGGGTATGATAATGTAGATATTGATGCCTGCACGCAACTAGGTATTTGGGTAGCTAATGCTGCAGGAGTGAATGCGCAGGCAGTGGCCGAGCATGTAATGGCGCTGATGTTGTCTTATTATAAAAACATACCCTACCTTGATAGATTCATGAAAACCAGAACAGATGAAAAACAGTTGGATTATACAGGAAGTGAATTAAAAGGTAAAACGATAGGAATTATCGGCTTTGGTGCTGTCGGTAAAAAAGTAGCTGAGTTTTGCAGGGTTTTTGATATGGATGTGCTGGTTAATGCTAGACATGCCGTTGTACAACCTGACAGCTTTGTAAAAATGACGGATTTCGATAATCTTTTAAGCGTATCAGATATAGTCACTGTACATACGTCACTGAATCCGCAAACCAAACAACTGATTGATAAAGGAGTATTCAAAAAGATGAAGAATACCGCACTTTTTATCAATACGGCTCGCGGTGGGATTGTCAATGAAAATGACTTAATAGCTGCTTTAAAAGATAAAGAAATTTCAGGAGCATGCTTGGATGTGTTTGAATCTGAACCGCTTTCAATTGACAGTGAACTAAGGAATCTGAGTAATGTCATACTTACTCCCCATACTGCCGGCATGCCAGATGGCGTCAAGTTGCATAAAAAAAGATATGATTTCTTTGTGAATAATATAAAACATGTAAAAAACGGTGAAGAACCCGAAAGCAAGCTTAATCAGGTGTTATAGTTCTGATAATTTTTCTTTTTATAAAAAAGCAGTCGATCAATTGGCCGTTCTTTATACGTATCCTGGTCATACGCCCGCTTTCTCCTCCGGTCTTGCTTGCTCGGAATCCATTACCGAATCATCTGCCTGTCCCGGTGTCAACTCAAAGCGGAGCCGATTCCCCAGTGCATCAACCACGAACGCCAGAAAAAGCTGTAGGCTGAAGACCATGGGCCATTATAATCGGGTAAATAATGCCATGAAGCACCGGTACGGGCAACCCAGAGGACGGCTTCACAGTTTGCGTACACACCCTAGCTTCAAATTCAAAATTGCTTCGTATCATCTTCCCATAATCCTATTTCTGTAGTTCTAAACGATGGAGGAACGTTCATCCAGAAATTCGGACGGTGAGCAGCCTGTTAACCGTTTGAAGATTCGATGGAAATAGGACACATCACTATATCCCACATACTCCGAAATTTCACGAATCGTTAGCCGGGACTCGGTCAGCATGTAGATGGCGGTTTTAATACGTTGCGTATGTACATGCTCGCTGATCGTTTGGCGTGTTACCTCACGCAGCAGCGTCGCGGCATAATTGGGGGTTTTACGGATGGCGTCGCCAAGCTCCTCCTTGGTTACCTTTTCCCGGTAATGGTTCTGGATATACTGTTTCATATGTTCCACATGTCGCTCTCGATCGCAAGAAATGGCGCCTTTGTCCCATTCCTGATTCATATATATCATGGCCTCGGTCAGCAGACAGTCAGCCATCATGGTGTAGTAGCTTGGGTGTTCAGTCCATTGATAGTACATCGATTTGATCCGTTCATGCAGCATGTCGTAGCATCCGGGCTTGATCAACAACGGCTTGTCAGTATTCAGGATGGGAAGTGTGCTGTTCGTACATGTTTTGCGGCAATGTATCACATACTTGGTATGAAAAAGCGTAGGAATGCTCTTGCCATAGTAATCCAGATGACTGGGTAAAAGCAGTGTTTCACCTTTACCGAGAATGAATTTGCAATCGTTCACCCAATATACACATTTGCCAAAGGTGACCAAAATGAACAGTAAGTCATCGTTGTCGCTATTTGCACTAGCCTTTTCATACCAGTCCACTCCGTTGTCCTGCCGTATATCTACCAATGTAATCACGAAACTCACTCTCCGATGTCTTCAACATTCATTATACTGTAGTACATTCATCATACTATAGTTCATAGTCTTGGTGCACGGGTACAGGTAGAATAGAGCCATATAAGTTTAATGTAGATAGAGAAGCAAAGTGGAATAGAAAACCATACAGTAAAGACATTCAGGAGGATGACATTACTATGCTTAAAACGAAAATTATTTGTACTATGGGACCTGCCTGTGACTCCATTCATTTGTTAAAAGAAATGATCCAGGCTGGTATGACTGTAGCCCGCTTGAATATGGCTCACGGTGAGCTGGAAGATCACGTTAAACGTATCGAAAATGTGCGTCAGGCTGCGAAGGAAATGAATACCTTTATCCCTGTCATGATGGATATTAAAGGACCGGAAATACGGATTGGCAAGCTGAGAGAGGCATCTTGTCTGCTGAAGCCAGGTAGCCAGCTCATTCTGACCACAGAAGAGATTCTAGGGGACGAGCATCGTATTTCAGTGAATTACCCGGATATGCCGAAGGACATCAAACCAGGCGACCGCATTCTCATTGACGACGGTTTGGTTGATCTGACTGTAACCTCCATCGAAGGTACGGAAATGATTTGTAATATTGTAAGCGGCGGTATTTTGAAGCCGAGAAAAGGTGTAAACCTGCCAGGGATTCATACAACCCTTCCAGGCGTAACGGAGCGAGATGTGAGACACATCCAATTTGGGGTGGAGCAGCGCGTTGAGCTTATTGCGGCTTCTTTTGTGCGTAAAGGCGACGATATCCGCGAAATCCGTGAGATTTTGAAGGGCCATCATGCGGAGCATGTCCAAATTTATTCCAAAATTGAAAATGCTGAAGGCATGGAAAACCTGGATGATATTATCGAAGCTTCCGATGGCATTATGGTAGCCCGTGGCGATCTGGGCGTCGAGGTGCCGATTCAAGATGTGCCTGTGATGCAAAAAGAAATGATCGACAAGTGTAATCTGGTCGGCAAGCCCGTTATCGTAGCTACCCACATGCTGGAATCCATGCAGGTGAACCCGCGTCCGACGAGAGCTGAAGTTAGTGACGTGTTTAATGCCGTTATGCAAGGAGCCGATGTTGTTATGCTGTCAGGTGAATCTGCTGCAGGTAAATATCCTGTCGAGTCTGTACGGACCATGGCTGCGGTAGCTGCCAGTGCAGAATCACAATTGGATTATCAGGAGCAGTTCGATAAGCGCAGAGCACGTCAGAGCACCAACATTACCGAAGTGATTAGTCAGGGTGCGGTAAGTTCGTCTCTGGAGCTGGATGCCAAAGCGATTATTACCTCGACTGCCAGTGGATTCACGGCACGTATGGTATCCAAATATCGTCCGAAGGCGCCTATTATTGCGGTTACTCCGAATAATACGGTATTCGCTAAAATTTGCCTGTTATCCGGTGTGTTCCCGATCAAAGGGGATAAAGTAGCTACAACGGATGAAATGTTCGAATCCTCCATCCGTAACGCTCTGAA
This sequence comes from Paenibacillus peoriae, assembly GCF_022531965.1. GTDB lineage: Bacteria > Bacillota > Bacilli > Paenibacillales > Paenibacillaceae > Paenibacillus > Paenibacillus polymyxa_D. Next base: position 330,769 of record NZ_CP092831.1, read on the forward strand.
TGCAGGATATATCCATAAAGGTGACACTGTAGTCCTGTCGGCGGGTGTTCCAGTCGCTGAGGCGGGCACCACTAACTTGATCCGAGTATACCAAGTGTAATTTACAACAAAATATAGACAGCAAAAAGGCGCCATCCCGTCGGGGGAGCGCCTTTTTGACATGAATTAAGAAGCACCTCTGAGGGTGTCATGAACTACGGCGTATAGCTGGCCACGTACGTCACTGACTTACAGCCCGAACACACTTTTAGCAACGACCTGTGTCAATTCTGCTTTATGGGCTTGATATTGCTCAGGCGTAATGCTCTTATTAGCCAGTCGTTGATCCAACTGCTCCGTTAACTGAGCTACTTGTAAATCAACGACAGCCTGTGCATCCTGATTATTGGTGTGTGCAATATCTGCCAAGGTTTGACCGTTATACAACGCTTCATATAATTGCTCATCCGAGGATGCGCCCAATGTTTTCAACAGTTCATCATCCTTGGAAGCTTCATTATCCTGTACCTGAGGGGCTCTCTCTGGAGCCAGTGTAGCAGCATTAGCCCGACTTCCCCAAGTAGAAGATTGCCCAATAGACAACGCCAGCAACAGTGTACAGATGACCAACATTCGTTTTCGATTCATAAGTGTAAAATCTCCTTTGTGTTTCATTCAATTTCTGACAGAGTGGAGCCTTATATGGATATCCAACGGGAGTAATGTTTATGCCTTTAGCCGATCCGGCTTATGTAGTTACCAGATTCTAATATACATCATACACACCCAATCTTAGTGCCAGCTTAATACTCGTTTAAAATAAACTAAAAGAGGAGAATGTAAACAGGTAAAGCTAAAAAAATTCATGGATGTGAATAATGGAAGTAATTTACCCTTTGGATTCTGCCGGATATGAAAAAAACCTCCTTCACAAAAGTGAAAGAGGTTTTAGACATCTGCAACCATTACAATTTAGGGTTTTTTCCATACTTATTGTCGCTAGGCTGACTGTCTTGGCAGAAGAATACAATCAAAATAATTGACCCTACGAGAGGGATCAGACTGATTAGAATCCACCATCCGCTTCTACCTGTGTCATGCAGTCTACGGGCCATAACGGCCAAGGATGGCAACAGGACAGCAAGAGAATAAATCAAAGTCAATACCGGTGATAAGCCTACAAGACTATCGATCAGGCTGACTACAAAGCTAGCGATTGCACTAAATAGTACAAACATCCAATACTCTGTACGTCTTGCTCTACCTTGGAATCCTACATAGTTTTTTAATCCATTTAAATACCATTGCATATATTTTCACCTCCTCATAAAATGTAAATATTTGTATTATAATCATCATAAAACAGTTGTTTTTAAATATATCGGCAGGTAACATATAGAATTTTACTTGTCAAATTATAACTTTAAACTAGGAATTAAAGCAATACATTTATTATAATTAATAATACAGTGAATAATTTATAAAAATATAAAATTACATATTGAATTTTCCATATCCATTGAATAATATAGAGGTACGGTTAACCGTCAGGTTTGAATAGGCCTTCTTAACAGAAGGTGCTTTTATTTTTCAAATCTATTGAAAGCGCTTTAAATTGGACAGGAGGGATAAGTAACTTTAAATTCGAGGGCGAAGAAGTTAATACAAACATAATCCTGACCGCTTTCCCAAAATTGTTTTATGTTATCAGGGATGTTCAAAACGAGAGGAGATTAATTTATGAAGCATTTATTTGTTCGTAAAGTAACGGCAGCTTCACTCGCAGGTGCGCTGTTGTTGCCTGCTTCTTTGGTAGGCGCCGAGCAAACACTCAATTTAGATACAGTTGAGGCTCAAAGTGTGGGTCAAACTTCCCTTCAGGCTCAAGATATGGGGAACCTTTCAATCCAAAGTAAAAAGGCCGTTTCCTTCAAGGAGACTTCCGTACATGATCCATCCATCCTGAAAGTGAAAGACACATTTTACATTTTTGGCTCCCATCTTGCGGCTGCCAAGTCCAAAGACCTCATGAATTGGGATACGATTGCTACAGGAGTGGCGAATGGTAATGCATTAATTCCCAACGTTAAAGAAGAATTAAAGGAAGCACTGGATTGGGCGCAGACAGACACGCTGTGGGCAGCTGATGTCATTCAACTGGCAGATGGCAAGTTCTATATGTATTATAACGCTTGTAAAGGTGATTCCCCGCGTTCAGCAATGGGCCTAGCAGTTGCTGATAAAATTGAAGGGCCGTATAAGAATAAAGGGATTTTTCTAAAATCCGGTATGTGGGACCAACCGAGTGAGGATGGGGCGATCTATGACGCAACCAAGCATCCGAACGCCGTGGACCCGGACACCTTTTACGATAAGAACGGCAAGCTGTGGATGGTATATGGCTCCTACTCAGGAGGCATCTTCATTATGCAGATGGATGAAAAAACAGGGAAGCCGCTCCCAGGTCAAGGCTACGGGAAAAAGCTGACAGGCGGCAACCATGCTCGTATGGAAGGGCCGTACATACAATACAGTCCGCAAACGGACTACTATTACTTGTTCCTATCGTATGGTGGATTGTCAGCGGATGGCGGATACAACCTACGGGTGGCTCGGTCCAAAACACCGGATGGTCCTTTCTACGATGCTGAAGGCAACGATATGATCAAGGTCAAGGCGAATCCGGACAAACCACTTTTTGATGACGCTTCCATTGAACCATACGGTGTCAAACTGATAGGTAATTACCTGATTCCAAGAGAAATTGGTGATCCGGGTACAGGACTGGGTGCAGGCTATGTGTCGCCCGGACACAACTCGGCTTATTATGATCCCAAGACGAAAAAGCATTTTGTCATTTTTCATTCACGTTTCCCTGGGAGAGGCGAACAGTTTGAAGTGCGGGTACATGAAATGTTCATGAACGCTGACGGTTGGCCTGTGGTTGCTCCTTATCGTTATTCGGGAGATGAGGATTCACTGAAAAGGCTGTCAGATAAGGATGTCCTCGGTCAATACTCGTATGTAAATCATGGGAAGGATATTTCGGCAAATATTAAGCAAGCTGTTATCGTCAATCTGGATCGCGGTGGCAAACTGTCTGGTGGAATGAACGGTACATGGAAGTTGGGGGCAGACAATCAGTTGGAAATTACAGCAGAGGGCACGAAGTACAAAGGTGTATTCCTGCGGCACCGTGATCCAGACACAGGTGCCAAGACGCTTGCTTTTACCGCATTATCCTCCAAGGGTGTTGCGGTATGGGGTTCGCTAAAGCCTGACCTGAAGGCCAGCAAGATTGTAACTGCTGTGCAGAAGGACCTTAGTCTGGGCGATACGAGCAATGTTCTTTATAATCTGACGCTACCTACTCAAGCAGCACAAGATACCACTATTTCATGGGAGTCCACCCACCCGGAGAATATTTCTGTGACAGGTGATGTATACCGTCCAGAAGCCGGTTCTCAGCCTGTAACAGTTACATTGACGGCGACCATTAAAAAGGACAAAGCCACCGCTAAGAAAAGCTTTACAGCCATTGTTCCCGGGCAGGCCCAAGGTCCTCAGCTCGCACGCTATTCGTGGAGTGAAGATCAAGGAACTACGGTTGTCGACAGCACATACAATCAATTTGATGGTAAGACCTATGGTGGTGCTGCATGGGATAAAGACGGGAAGCTTGGCGGTGCGCTTGTCCTAAACGGTAAGGATGGTTACGTGCAACTACCAAATACAGTAACAGATGCGAAGGATTTTACCTTTTCCGCTTGGGTGAACTGGAAGGGCGGTGCAGCTTGGCAACGGATTTTTGACTTCGGCAACGGCCAAGCCCGGCATATGTTTCTTACCCCTTCCCAAGGTAGCGGTGTACTCCAGTTTACAATCCATGAAGGTACGGATCAAAGCTTGCTTTCCAAATCATCATTACCGCTAAACCAGTGGACACATGTAGCGGTTACACTGGAAGGGAATACAGGGAAATTGTATGTAAATGGTGAGGAAGTAGCTGTTAATGACGGTATTACCTTTAATCCCAATGAGTTGCTGACGAGCGAGGCTTATCTCGGCAAAAGCCGCTTTGCCGCCGATGCTTACTTCAATGGCAGCCTGGATGAAGTTCAATTGTATAACAAAGCGCTGACAGCAGAGGAAATTAAAGCACTGGCAGAATTGTAGTTCAAAATAAGCAAATAAACGCAGGAGATGGGCTTTTATTAAGAAGTTCGTCTCCTGCGCAATGTTTTGTATATTTATTTCTTGATTGCTGGTATAATAGGTAGCAACTGCGGATATAATGTTTTAAGTAGGCGTTAATGACTCGCTCCCGCCGAATGAACACAGCTTTGAAGCAGCAATAGAGAACATAAGCACTCTGCATAAATTAAATTCACCAGTGCTTGCGTTTTCAATACACTTATGGTAATATGAGTATATTGAGATTGTGACCTGAGATTCGCATATTGTAGAGGGCTATTGTTTTAGGTTGAAATAACCTTGTGCAATATGTGAATTTTTATTTGTAAAAAATAAAGGTCATATAAATACATTTTGGAGGTAATTCCATGCAAACAGGTACAGTTAAATGGTTTAACGCAGAAAAAGGTTTCGGTTTCATCGAGGTTGAAGGTGGAAGCGACGTATTCGTACATTTCTCCGCAATCCAAGGCGAAGGTTTCAAATCTTTGGACGAAGGCCAACGCGTAGAATTCAACGTAGTTGAAGGAAACCGTGGACCACAAGCTGAGAACGTTGTAAAACTGTAATTTTAAATTACAGCCTACTTCAGATGCCCCGAACATAGCGTTTGGGGCATTTGTTTTTATCTGTTCATAAGACCGTTTTTGAACTGATTACATCTTATCGCTTTATAAATCATGAAGAAAGAGGGATGTTTATGTACAATTCACGGAAAAAGCCAATGGATGAGATTCCTGAGGAAATTACAACTGTCTGGAATTGCGCCAGCGATACATGTAACGGCTGGATGCGAGATAACTTCGCTTTTTCTGTCGAGCCGACATGCCCCATTTGCGGTTCTGCCATGGTGAAGGGCGAGAAAAAGCTGGCTGTTTTAAATAATACGAGCTTCAACCATACCAAACAATCCTAAGCGGATAAATGTTTGTAGTGAAAGATGCCCCATAGCCATTAACGGCGCTGAGGCGTCTTTTTTGTTTTTTATAAATATAAATTATACATAAGGATGAACAGGTTTTCAATTATGTGCGGAGGATGGGGCTAGTATGCTCAGTAAGATAGAGTTAAATTCGGGTAGCGCTTCGTAAAACACACCGTGGCCGCTTCGTTCGAAAGGAATAAGTCTTGATCCGGCAATTCCTTTTTGAGTTTGGACAGCCAGGGGGAAAGGACAGACCCGATCCAGCTTGCCGTGTAGAATCCAGGTGGGCACGTGTATACATGGCAAATCAGGGCGCAAATCAGAGTCACGTAGTGAGTACAAAGTACAAGCCATGCTATGAACTGTTGCCGCAAAGCCCTGGTCACGTAACCAGTCGCGTAAGCTCTGGCTGACGGGATTAGCAAACAACATTTCGCCAAAAGAAGTTACCAGTTGTGGACGATCTGTATAGGCTTGTTTGATGAGTTTATCTACCTCTGTGACAGGAGTACCATAAGGAAAGTCGCTGGTTGGGGTGAATCGAGGCGTAGCTGCTCCGATCAGGATCAACTGATTGACACCAAATCCCCGGTGTCTGCTCATGTAGCGTGTAACCACAGCTCCCCCCATGGAAAACCCGATCAGCCGTACCTGATTTAACTGAAGTGCCTGCATCACAGCCAGCAGATCGTCTGCCAATCGATCATAATTGTATCCATGCCATGGTCGATCAGACTTGCCGAACCCCCTAAGGTCGATCTGAATACAGCGATACCCGTAAGCAGGCAGCAAGGCGGCCTGGTATTCGTACATTCGGTGATCCAGCGGCCAGCCGTGCACCATCAGAACAGGGATGCCTTCTCCAATATCCTCGACATACAGCTTCACGCCGCGTTCCACCTCAATATAATATCCCATCGTGTTCACCCCTTTAGAAATCACGGAATTTCGTCTCTCTCACATATATGTAGCCAGGGCTTAGCTCATTCGAGAAAGGGATGGGACTGTCACGATATAAGCATATAGTATGTTAAAAAATGTATGTCATCCTGTATAGGGATAGGATATAATTATGGAATGAAACAGCATCGGGAGAGTGGAACAATGACACCATCAAAAACATTAAAATGGATTACAGGCGGATTGGAGCTATTTTTAGCTATTCCCGTTTTGGGCGGGCTACTCGTCGTAAATTCCGCGTATACTATATTGTTCTTTATGCTGATTTTCCACATTGTTACGTTGGTACTATCGGTGACGAATAGAGAGTCTTATTATGGATCTATTTTAGGGATCGTGACCTCGGTTATTGGATGGATTCCGATTGTGGGCTGGTTGATGCATTTGCTCTCAGGCATATTTTTGATGATTACCGCAGCTCAGCAGCCGCGTGATCAGTATCGTAATCGCAATCCTTATGATGATTATCGCTACTAGGGTAAGTGATTGATACGAAGATGAAAGATCCTGTTGAACAGGGTCTTTTTTTATTTATGAAATCTCCCCATGATAATGGTGTTGTAGTATTTGCCATCTGAAAGAACCTTATCGTTTTTTAATAACCCTTCGATTTCAAAACCATGTTTTTTATAAAGCTCAATGGCTTTATCATTCGTTTCCAAAACTTGTAGAGTCATTTTCTTGATGCCATTGGATTCAGCCCAGGAAATAGATTTTTTTAAAAGATTCGTCCCGATCCCGTAACTCCAAAAATCCTTTAGTACACATACGCCGAATTCAACTTTATGAGAGAATCTGCTCAGAACATGGCCCTCACATCTTGAAAATCCGACGATTTTATCATGAACTACTGCAACTAAAAATAGGTTTCTGTTATTCTCTGTATCCGTTTCGATGAGCTGTTCAAAACCGGATGTACTTATAAATGCTTCTCCCTTCTCTCTATCTAAATTTTCAGTTTCTCCATCAATCAGCAAGCGGATTTCAGACAAATTCTTCGCATCTTGAATCATGGCAGATCTGACCGTATAGCGCATTCCTTGCACATCAAATTCCTGTTGACTTATTTTCATTACGTTCTCCTTTTTATGGATTAGAGTGAAAAATGAATTCTGGATCATGTTAGTCTACCATATTATCTTATTTACATGATAAATAAGCCTGTCTTCTTCTGTTGTATCGCAGCAGGGGACAGGCTTATTGTCGTCTCTATCCGTACAGGGAAGCCGGACGGAGATTTATTATACATGAGTGGATGTGCCCAAACGGGAGCTGTAGCTATTTCTGCTTAGTAGAGGCTTTAGCTGCATTGGTTTTAGCAGGAGCCTTGGCATCTCCTTGAGCAGGAGTTTTACCTGCATCCGCTTTACCGCCATCTACTGGTGGCTTGGATGGTTTCACGCCATTCACCATATCTGTCATCATTTGTTTTAGATTAGAAACGCGTTGGTTATATTCGGTTGCTGTAATTTTACCGTTTTGTTTTTCCGTAGCCAGTTTCGCTTTCATATCCGAAACCATCACATCAATAACAGAATTTACACTTACGCCTTGTGCTTTGGCGATTGTAGCAAGGGATTTACCTGCTTTCAGCTGTGTATCCAATTGACTGGAGGATAATTTTAATAATTTCAGGAGAGCTTTGTTCTCAGCATAGTTTCCTCCTGCGATTTTAGGGCCGTTAGCATCGCCTGGGTTACCCTTAGGTGCCTGTGCTTTGTCTGCAAGGGGAGCCTTCTCAGGTGTAGTGGAAGCAGCATGAGCTGCGCTTGTGGAGTACAGTGCTCCGCCTCCTAAAAATGCTAACGCCATCGTTCCAGCTAAAATTGCTTTTTTGGTGCTCTTCATCTTCATTTTCCACCTTTCAGTAATGGGGTGTTTGGTACGTGGTACATCATAAGGGATCAACTTGAATGCTATCTGAGTGTAAGCTGAGCATTTACTGAATGAATTTGGAGAACGTGACTAACTGACATTTTGGCTAATAGAGTACTTGTATTATGTGTATTAAGTGATATAATACACTACAGGCACGATAGATGCAGCCGATTAGGGGGAAACACCCATGGAAGAGCAACGGGTTGGCTCGTTCCGATTTTTAATTGATTTTAGCCAGCCATTATATGAACAAATATTAAATCAAGTACGAAGCTCCATTGCTAAAGGGGAGATCGAAATGGGAAGCAAAATGCCGTCTGTTCGTGATCTGGCGCAGGAATTACGCATGAATCCGAATACCGTGATGCGAGCGTATCAGGAGCTGGAGCGGGACGGATTGACTGAGAAACGGCGTGGTCTAGGCACTTATGTTACGTCATCCAGTGAGCGGATTGCCAGCTTTCGGGAACAACTGGCTATGACGTATATAGATCAGTTTCTCGGACAGATGAGCAGCCTGGGACTATCCTGGGGAGATGTTCAGCAGTATATACGAAGCAAACAGGACGGAAATGAGAAGGAAGGAGGCGATAAGGCATGACGGAGTCTGTTGTGGTTGCGAATCATCTGGTGAAGCAATATGGCAGTAAAAAAGCGTTGGATCAATTGGATGTTGTCATTCCGGCAGGACGCATAGTAGGCGTGCTTGGACCCAATGGCTGTGGGAAGTCCAGCTTCTTTCGAGCGATCACTGGATTGATTCAGCCAGATGGGGGCGAGCTTCAGGTGTTGGGCCGACAGCCTGGTTGGGAAACCAACCGGGATATATCCTATCTTCCTGACCGGGCACGCTGGTACCCTAATCATACAGTTCAGCAGACGCTGGAATGGGGGAAGTCCTTTTTGCCTGGCTTCAATATAAAAGATGCCTATAAACTTGCTGATCATATGGGCGTGGAGTTGGAGTTGAAAATGGCCGGGTTGAGTCGCGGACAGGAGGCGCGTGTGCTACTGATTTTATGTTTGGCACGTGAGGTTCCACTCATGATTCTGGATGAACCGTTCGCAGGTATTGATGTCCTCTCCAGAGAGGCGATTGTGGCCGGGATTATTGATTATTTGGAGGGTCGGCAGCAATCTATACTCATTAGCACGCATGATATTCAGGAAGTGGAAGGCTTGTTTGACTACACGGTCATGATGGGCCGCGGACGGATCCTATGGTCTGGTGATTCGGATGATCTGCGTGCAGAGCATGGCTCGCTGAATCAGGTGTTCCGCAATTTGTACAAAAAGGAGTGGAAGGCGTGAATTCATCAGGGCTGTTCAAAGATTTAATACGCCATGAATTTCGAAATAAAGGAAGCTGGAGAAAACAGAGCCGCAATCGACTACCGAGATCGTGGAGACTTGTGTATTTCTCACTATTTCTCATTGCGGCGTTCGCTATTTCCTTGTACTTCGCGCTTCACAACCAACTCGAATTGACAAGGCTGTGGTATGTGACCCTGGGCTTGCCGTACATGATCATTTTCATGGGTGTGGGAAGTTTGAGACGAGAATGGGAAAATGACACCTACGGATGGTGGCTGACCCTTCCCTATCCGCGCATGTGGCTGATTAGCGCCAAATGGATTGCGGCAATTCTACAAACCATTGTCGTGATATTGTTCCTGTTTGTGGTGGGTTCTCTGTACGCATTGTTCATCTCATCAACGATACAGCCTTATACGCTCGCGGATGCAGCGTGCTTTATTGTAGCTGGATTGAACTGGTTTGTGATGATTATCGCTTTCACACCTTTTGTTATTGCGCTGGGCCTTCTGACTGCCAGTACCAAATACAGTACCTTGCGGCCGCTTAGCCCGATACTGTGGATTCTTTTGATGGGTGGCGGGAGTGTCTTTTATTGGTCGGGCGATCATGGGCTTTATGAGCAGTTTGATCATGCTCAGACAGGACAGTGGTTTTCTTTTACCTGGCATTTCCCGGTTGCGGTGTTGATCAGTTGGATTGCTGCGTATATATTAATCCGCTTGAACGCTTATTTGTTGGACAAAAAGCTGTCGATTTAGACTAGCGTATCCATATGATCTATGAGGAAGGAGTTACACCATGACGACGATATTCATATATGCATTGGTAGCTGTTCTGGTGGGCCTGATGATCTGGTTAAGAACCAAGAGACGAAGGGGGCCGATAAAGGGAAACGGAACCCGGATTCTCCTCCCCTTGTTTATCGCATTCCCGCTTATGATGATGTCTGTGTACCAATTAATGCATATTCCCGGTCAAACGTACGCGCCCCCCGCCTTTTGGGAACTGCTGGCTGCCGGGCTATTAGGGGCTCTGTTTGGCTATGTTATTTTGCTGCATACAGCGTATGAAAGACGGTCTGACGGTCTGATTTATCCCAAGCCGAACCAATATTTTAAATATATTATTATCGCTATTATCCTGATTCGCGTTGTTTTGACCCAGTACCTTAGTAGTTTGGGTACGTCCGAAATTAGCATGCTGGCAATTACGATGGCGTTGGTGTATATCTCGATCTGGCGAATCGGCAGCTTTATCAAGTTTCGGAGAACGTTATCCGTATAACAATAGCAGTGGGGTTAACAGCGGCTTACTATTCAAAAAGCGTTCATTCGCTTGCCGATAGGAGCCGCTTTTTTGAGTTTCGGCATTAGCAAGTTATCACACATTGTTATTGCTCCCCATATCCTTTATTCTAAGGCTTGTGGCTTGCATTGTAGCAGTACAAATATAAATTTTGAAAGGGGGGGTATTGAGGTTTCAAAAGATTTAAATGGGGTTTAAAGTTAGGTATGCGGGGAAAAATTGCTTTTTCGTGATTAGGTGTAACTTTATTAGTTACATAAAAAGGAATTGTATTCATATTCTATTTTACAGGTTGAGAGGGGCTTACATTCATGAAAAAACATACGGTTACTGCTGCACTCGCTGGTTTGCTTGTTCTGTCTTCTGCTGTACCGGCTTTAGCGGCCGAGGTAAAACCTGATACGGGTATTCAGGTTTGGGTAGATGGCAAGAAGGAGGCTTACAAAATTGCACCTATCGTGAGAAATAAGCAGGTCTTAATTCCCCTGAGACAATTGGCCTCCAGTTTGGGAATTCCGTTGGATGCCAAGCATATTACATTCAATACGGCGCGACAAAGCACGACCATCCGATATGATCAGGCGACGGTTGTACTGGTGTCTGGCAGTCCGGAAGCGCAAATCAACGGGATTAAAGTGCCACTGTCCACCTCGACCATCTTGACCAAGCAAGGGGTAACCTATGTACCGGTTGATGTCGTCAAAGAAGCCTGGGGCAAGCAAGTGATTTGGGACCCGGCCAGTCAGACCTTGCAAATCGGGGTGAACAATAAGGATAAGGTTGTAGAGATTCTGAAGAGCTTTGAAACGGGCGATACGAAAGCAGCTGAAGCTTGGATCAGCAAGGATCAGTACATTCAGCATAATCCGAGCTTTGCTAGCGGGAGAGATGCCTTTTTGCAAGGGATTAGCCAATCAAAGGGAGCCAATGTGCTTGTTGAAATCCAGCGGGTTATTCAGGATGGCAATGTTGTAGCAGTACATTATAAAAAGTCCATCGCAGGGAAAACAAGCATTGCTTTTGATATTTTCCGCTTCGATAGCAATGGTAAAATTGTTGAGCATTGGGACAACGTGCAAGACTCGGCTCCAGCCAATCCAAGCGGACACACCATGATTGATGGAGCAACACAAATCGCGGATTTCAACCAAACGGAGACCAACAAAGCGCTAATCCGCAAGTTTGTGGATGATGTCCTAGTTGGCAAAAATCGTGCTGCATTGGAAAGTTATTATAATGGTGATCAGTACATTCAGCATAACCCTCTTTTTGGTGACGGTGTATCCAAATTGAAGCAAGCATTTTCCGCAGCGGGAAGCCAAGGAGCTTCTTTTGGATATGATCAGGTTCACATGGTCATCGGAGAAGGCAACTTCGTGCTGGTTGTGAGTGAGTTGACATCGCCTAAGGGAACTTCAGCCGCTGTCTATGATCTGTTCCGGGTAGAGAACGGCAAGGTAGCGGAACATTGGGACGTAGTTCAGGAGGTTCCAGCTAAAACAGAGTGGAAAAATACAAACGGCAAGTTTTAAAAAAGTGCGTTTGGAGTAAGGCCTGATTGGCATGCTTTCCTAATCGTCCTCTTCCTGTTAAAATGATGCAAACTTATAACAGGAGGTTGGACGATGGAAGGCTTGAAGCAACGTGTGGGCTGCCTGCATGCACATCACTCGAACATAGCCTATGTGGAACGAGCTTTGGCTTCTTATGAGGTGGAGCTGATACATTTTGTGGACCCTGGGCTTATGCGCCGGATCTCGTCAGACCCGCATTTTTCTGCGGACGATGCCAGTCGCAAGGTAGAAGAGCAACTGAGATGGATTGCTCAAAGCGACATAGACGTTATTTTGATAACGTGCACGAATTATATTGTTTTGGCAGAAAAGGCTCAATTGCCCCTGTCTACACCAGTAATTGCGCTGGATGAGCCCTTTTTTCATGAGATATGCGATGATTTGCTGCCACGGACCTTGGTATTCACGAATCCGGCTACTGTAGAGGGAACGATGAAGCGTCTTTATCATACGGCTGCTCTGTTAGGCAAACCGGATATCTCTTCTTGGATAGAGGTCAAGGTGGTGGAGGACGCTTTTGAATTGATTATGCAGGGACGTGAAGACGAGTATAAGGAACTGCTGGTTCGTTCGCTGTATGAGCTAAGGGAGGCTGATCCAAGCAGAGGGCTGGCTGTAGCACAGTTGTCTATGGTTGATGCTGCGTTACAAGTGGAGCTGGAGACGGGGCAAACGGTTGGTAATCCCTTACGGTCGTTGTCGAATTCAATTGAGGACTTGTTAGGTTAAAAAGTATAACCAAAAGAACTTCCAACCCGTGTACTGGGACTGTGGAAGTTCTTTTTTTGGAGGTCGGCGAGCAGGTTACTTCTGCGTTGCTCATCACAGATTCTGTTGATCTTGGGTGATGAATACTGCGCCTGCTGATTCTCTTTGGACAAGCGTAACGTATAAACGTTCATGCTCCACGTCTTCCCCGGCGATGATTTTGAGAACTTGTTCGGCAGCTACAGCGCCCCATTTACGTTTGGAGTAGTCAATCGTTGTCAGACGGGGCTGAATATATTGCGCCAGCTCGATATTATCAAAGCCGACGATATGAATATCCTTGCCAATCGTCAGCTCTGACTGAGCCATTCGATTGTAAAAGCCCACTGCCATTTCATCATTGAGACAAAATACGGCTACAGGTTCTAAACCCGGGCCAACTTGTTGCTGCAAAATGATTTCCGCCGCCTGTTCGCCGCCCGATTTCTCAAAATCGCCGTAAATTTCAATCATTTCAGCGACGCCGCTACGCTCAATGGTCTGCTTGACCGCCTGCATCCGTTGCCATGAATCGTAAGAACCTTCTGGTCCGGTAACCACATAAAGCTTACGGTGTCCCAATTCCAATAGATGTTCTATGGCGAGAGCGGCGCCTGCTTTGTTATCCAGCAGCACCTGGTTAATGTTAGGATGATTCAGTTCACGGTCCAACACGACAACTTTATGTCCTCGCTCGGCGTAGTTCAGTAGCTCCTGACTTTCAAACGTCTGATCCAGCACAATGGCGCCGTCAATCATGCGTTCCGGCAGCATTCGGTGAGACTGCTTACCGCTACATACGATGAGATCATAGCCCTTGCGGTTCAAAATTTCCTTGATGCCGTACAGTAAATCTCCATAAACGTCTCCACGAAAATCAGTTAGGAAAACGCCAATAATTTTGGTCTGCCTTTTCTTGAGATTACGTGCGGCGGCATTGGGCACATAGTTAAGCTCTTTGGCAATGGCTAAAATACGTGCGCAAGTTTCTTCTGTTACCTTATCGCTACCATTCAAGGCATATGAAACGGTAGATATGGAAACGCCCGCCTGTTTGGCGATATCTTTAATGCTGACCACATCGTCACCTCCTTGTCGTCCGTCTTATCATTGCTATTGTATATTCATTATTAACCACATATCTATTCCAAATGTCGTAGTCCTACACCTAAGCAGCAAAGGGCGATCCCGCAAGATCGCCATCCCTTTGTTGCCTATACCAGATTAGCATCAAAAACTCTTTATAAAATAATCTCCAGACGATGTACACCATCATGCTCTGCTAACGTCTGCTCGAAAACCTCGCGTTTGATGCGTAAGGCACCGGAGCGGTAGCGATTATCGCCGGCTGGCTCGCTTTCCAGTGGTGTTCCATTCAATACTACACGGCCCTGCTCACCGCCAGTATGCTCTTGCAACATACGGTAGACGAAGGTGATCGGTTTCCCTGCAAAGGAAAACTTAAATTCCAATCCGTCGAGATGATCCGGCAGCACAGGGTCCAGGATCAGGTCTTCGCCTGACTGACGAACACCAAGGACATTCGATATCAGCTGATTCATATAGATTCCCGGACCGCTGGAATAGATTCTCCAACCGCCTTTGACGGGTACGGCTCCTTCACGCAGTTCACCAAACCGTTCCTGTGCTTCATAGCGGGAATTAAATTTACCGTCCGAGCTACTGAAATAGGCGTTGCTTTGGCGCCATTCGGCATTCGGTACGGACGCACGGATGCCGACCGGATTGATGAGCTTCAAGCTATGCCAAGCGTCATCCTTGCGTCCCAACTTGGCCATCGCTTCCGCAAAGCGGATATGGGCATGCACATATTGCAGCCCGACTTCACGTCCAAAGTTGGCCGCTTGCTCTGCGCGCTTGAAGTGCGAGCTCACACCGCCATCATACTGTGCAGGACGGTTCATCAGACGCACACCATCCGGGCAGAGGAACTGCTCACGGATGAGTTGCTCATGAGCCAATGCTTGCTCAGGCGTGAGCAGCTGGCTGATCATGCTGCGCGTCATCGGCAGCAAGCGGTAATGGATTCCCGTCTCAGTGTCAGACGGATGGAGCATCAGCTTAGGTTGACCGGGCTCTTCCATATACACGAAGCCCGGAATAATTCCGCTCTCCAGCATGTAGCGGTTGAAGTCTTTACGGATGCCATTGGCCATCTGATGTAGATCTTGTGCAATCTTGTCGGCTTCGCTTACTACACCCGCGGGGGCCTGCTCCAAAGCTGCAGCAAAGTTACTAATAACTTGGTAGGTGAGTGCAACCGTCCAGCTGCTCGCCATGTATTGCTTCAGCTGTGCATTGGCTGGCTGGAGGGTATCGTCCCAATCGCCGTCGCCATAGGCCGACAAATACGTATCATGCAGGAAATTATCTCGAATGTATTCGATTTCCTTCAGGGCATGTTCCATGAGAGTCGCGGTCTGCTTGGTATAATCGAAAGTATGTCGATGGGTGTAAGGTACATTTTCTTCCAGAATACTGTAATCACGGGTAGCGGTCAAATAATCGCCCAGTACCTTGAGCGGCCAGACGATAATATCCCCATGGCTTTCTTCTTGCTGCACGTGAGTATAGTTGTCAAACATAAACCATTGCGGCCAGTTTCCGCTGTCCTCGTACTGATGGCTGAAGACAGTCAGCAGAATGGAACGAACCTCATCGAACTTTTGCACAGCTGAGAAATATTCCACAGGCCCCTGACACACATCGCGTGTTCCCCAGGCTGCACCGCCGTATTGCTCCAGACCGTGAGGTACAGAATAGTGAACGAGCATATTATGGGTGTACCACCAAGCCACTGCGTTCACACGGAACAGCTCGCTTGTTTCATGTTGACCCAGCGATAGATGGAAACCGTTCATAAGCTCAGCAAAATATGCCCGATAGTGCTCGCGCTCATCTTCAAAGGAAGCGTGACGCTCTTTGTGTGCTGATTCTTGCCCGGCTGAAAGTCCATTCAGCCAACCCTGCACGGTGCAGGTCCATTCGCTGCTGTCACCCAGCTCTAGCACAACCAGAGATGCATCAGGGGAAGCATTACCCTGTAGCAGTGCGTGAGCATCGCTCACATGCTGTAATGGAGCGCCTTCTATGTGCATTCGGTACAGCAGGTCGGGATAGGCTTCGGCACTCAGGGAAGCAGAGTCTGCCCGGAAGAGTAGGGCGTCGCCTTCACGTTCCATATGAAACGGAAGCTCATATTCGTTCACATGCATAGACATTTGCTGAGTGATGAGGAACGGATAGGTTTTGCCACTTGCCGCACGCATGTGAAGCCGTACTTCTGGGCTATCGGCATTCGTATAGTTTGTAATAATGAATGTATCGTCAGCCGTTTTGTAGTACCAGCGCACATAATTAAAGCCAATCTCGAACAGGGAAGGCATCGTGAGCAGGCGGTATTTCCCTTGGATTCCGACATAAATGCGCTGACCGGATGTCTTGGGAATATTGAGCGCATTACGCGCGTTGGTAATCATTTTGTTGAAATTCGTATTGCCGATTACGAGCTGGGAATTGAACACCCCGTACATATAGGAGGTGGTTGTAATGGTTTCTTCCTTACCTCCTGAGTAATGCCCGCCCATTAAAATGTGCCCGTGGGGACGCTCTACACGAAGCTCTTTGGATTTGAGTACAACATGCTCATAGCTGTCCGTGAAAAAGGAAAGGAGTTTATTGCCATCCCGTTCTTCTTCCTGCCGTTTGGGGAAAAGTTGATTCACTTCGGCATCGGTGAAGTCCAGCGTACGCAGCGGCTCACCGATGGTTTGAGCTGGAGCCACACGCCCTGCCTGAAGATCACTTGCCGCGTGTGTCGGTATGCTGGTCTCAGAGGCGTCTGCTAGAACGGAAGTTACTTCGTCGCGTGCCTTTGTCACCAGTTCCTGATACTCCAGCTTTGTCACTGCGGCTGGATGATTGGGCTGGAACAGACCGTAAAAAGTAAAGCGAGCTTCCCCGGCAAGTTCCACTCGCTCGGACTGCAATGCGGTATAGGCGAATTCGTATTGGTATACTTCATTGGCGAGCGAGTCGCGACGGAGTGCTTCCGGCTCATTCGTTTCCTTGTACGATAGTCCAAAGAACTGAAATCCGTCTGTTGAGTACCCAACAGTGCGGGTTAACGAGCCTTGTTGAATGTATGGGAATGCCTGACTTTGAGGCTGGTTTTGACGTGAGCAAACGGTATAGCCTCTTTGTTCATCATAGTAGATGGTGTGGTCAATATATTGAGACAAATAAGCTTCATTACTGCGTACAGCAGCGGTATCGGCAATGCCGATATCCTGACCGTACACGACATCTGCTTCCACGTCATCGCCCTGTAGGGTTACATCCCAGAACCATACTCCCAGGCGGCTTAGCGTGAAGGTCACCTGATAGCCTACACCAGCGGTGAAACCTTCCCAAATAATCTGCTGATCTGTTTGTCGAATTACTCCCGGTGAGCGAACTCCAAGCAGGGGAGTGATACTTACACCGGATGGACGGTACAATCTCAAGTACAGATTGTTCAGGGAACCATCGACTGAATTGGTCAACAGCTGGTTGATCATCGTTGAGCCATGGGCGATCTTATACACATCACCGCTGCTCAAGAAGGTAAAAGACAGGTCGCCGGCCCGCAGCAAAATATTTTGATCCAGACTTGTATTCATCAAAGGGAACGCCTCACTTTCTTGTTTATTTCACTAACCGAAAACGGCTTTCGCTGGTATCTCGGCTGTTAGGTCCTGTAAAGACGGCAAATTCACCGCTGTCACTGCTGAAGCTCAAATCTGCATGATGATAGCGCAGCTGAGGCTCGGTCAATGCAAATTCCACTTCCCGGCTTTCGCCTGGGGCAAGAAGGACTTTGCAGAAATCTTTCAGTTCTTTCATTGGGCGAACCGTATCACCGCTGATATCACGAACATAGAACTGGACGGTTTCTTCGACTGGACGTGTTCCTGTGTTCGTTACCTGCACTTTCACGGTCAGTTCCTGACCAGGTATAAGGGTATCGCCGGAAAGCTGTACGCTATCATAAGCGACATCGGTATAACTCAGTCCATAGCCAAACGGGAATAAAGGTTCGTTCGGTACGTCTAGATATTGAGACACATAACGTTCTTTTGTATTCGGATCTAACTGCGGGCGTCCTGTATTAAAATGATTGTAGTACACGGGCACCTGTCCGACCGATTGCGGGAATGACATGGTCAGGCGACCCGTAGGTTCGGCATCACCGTACAACAAGTCGGCAATCGCCGCGCCGCCTTCGCCACCAGGGAACCAGGCTTCCAGTACAGCGTCTGCTTCTTCAATAACACCGTGCAGATCCAACGGACGACCATTAAATAATACGGCTACCATAGGCTTGTTCAGCGTCTTCAGGCGCTTCACCAGTTCCAACTGGGCTTGTGGCAGGCGAATATTGGAACGGCTGCCTGCTTCACCACTCATATCCGAGCGCTCTCCAAGCGCCAACACGATAACCTCTGCTTTGCTGGCAACTTGCAGAGCTTCTGCATATTGCTCCTCAGTTATATCGTCGATAGAGCAACCTGTCGCAACCGTGAGCAGCGAGGAGGATATTTTCGATTGGAACCCGTCAATAACGCGAATAGCTTCCTCTTGCGAACCGCTCCACGACCAAGAGCCCAAGATATCACCACTCTCTACAAAAGGCCCGATCAACGCAATATGTTGATTGCGATTCAATGGAAGAACGGAATCATTTTTGAGCAACACGCAAGATTTAATAGCTAATTCTTTGGCAACCGTACGGTGAGCTTCACAGAACACAACTTCACGTTCACGCTCAGGGTCTGCGCCGCGTAGCGGATTTTCGAACAAGCCCAGCTTTTGCTTGAGCTTCAATATACGCATTACTGCTTCATCAATGAGTGCTTCATCCAGCTGTCCGCTGCGAACCAGCTCAGGCAGATACCCGTTATAGCAAGAGGTCATCATTTCAATATCTACGCCAGCCAGCAGTGCTTTCTTCGCTGCCTCGCGCTCATCCTCGGCGATGCCGTGAGGGATAAGCTCCTTGATGGCGGCCCAATCCGAGATGAGTACACCATCAAAGCCCCATTCATCACGAAGCAAATCACGCATCAGGCGCTTATTGCCCGTTGCGGCTACGCCTTCTACGGTATTGAAGGACGTCATCACCATTTCGCAGCCTTCATCTAAGGCAGCTTTATAGGAGGGAAGATAATACTCTCGCAGCTGCCATGCGGATACATCTACAGTGTTGTAATCCCGTCCGCCTTCACCAGCTCCATATGCGGCAAAATGCTTCACGCATGCGGCCACCCGGTCGGTATCGTTCGTCAGATCTTTACCCTGAAATCCGCGCACAAACGCACGGGCAAATTGACTGTTGAGATGAGGGTCTTCCCCAGTAGATTCCATCACACGGCCCCAGCGCGGGTCACGCACCAGATCGACCATAGGGGCGAATGTGACGTGAACACCGGATACAGCCGCCTCGCGGGCAGCAATGGTAGCGCTCTCTTCTGCCAGCTGCATATCCCATGAGCAACCAATAGCCAGCGGTATAGGGAAAATCGTTTTGAAGCCATGTACAATATCTGCCATAATTAAAAGCGGAATACCCAGACGGTTTTTACTCAAATGAGCCTGCTGAACACGAATTGCTTCCTTGGCCCCTGCGATGCCAAGCACGGAACCGACGTTATGGACATTTTTCTCTGTGATGCCAAGAGAAGCCATAGGGCCGGTAATTTGACTATCTGTTCCCGCTTCTTCAAAGAAGGCACCTACAAGCTGTAGCAGTTGATCAACTTTTTCTTCAAGCGTCATGCTTTCTAAATAGGAATTCAGGTGTTGTTCCATCATAATCCTCCATAAGCTGTATTGTTGGTGGACAGCTCTCTTTTTCAGATTCATGAGATTTTTTGGATAAAGATGATTCAAAAAAGTGCTAAAAAGGCTAATAGCTAGTATAGAAGCATAATGTTCTGTCGTATTATTAATCGAAACGTTTCTATTATTGAACTCAGTTGGATTATATACGCTTTCAAATACAGAGTCAAATCCAATTCAGGGTCTTTTCATAGGTTAAATAACGTAATAAAGATGATATATATGAAAAAAAGTTGGTATTCTGAGCAAATAAAAAATAATATTCCTATTGAATACGGTTTCAATTTGTTCTATAATGACTATCGAAACGTTTCTATTGAGGGGTATGGTCCTTGTGCTTTGAACATAAGTGTTATAGCGGTATGCTTTAATCGCTAGGTATTTACATGCATCAGGATTTTACAAAATTCGATTCTTGTCGTTTCAAAGTGCAATATATGGACGAATTAAACCATTTCGTTCTATATAATGTTCATTGGAAGTTGCTTATTGAATTTTTGCAAAGTCCTCGTATTTGAATCCGTTATCATATTGCATGATCGGTAAACCGGTCATCTCGGGAGGAATTCGTATGATGAAAAGAACGTTAGGGATCATTTTGGCAAGTACCTTATTACTGGGGGGCGCGCTGGTGGGCTGCTCGTCCAAGGATGATTCGTCTGGCAAAGATGCGAGTGGCAAGACGACCATCACCTTATGGGGTATGGGAGCGGAAGGAAAGCTGCTGCCTGAAATTGTGAAAGGTTTTGAAAAGGAAAATCCGGATATTCATGTTGAGGTACAGGCGTTGCCTTGGGATAACGCTCACGATAAGCTGCTGACAGCAGTTGCTTCAAAATCCGGTCCGGACGTGGTTCAGTTAGGTACATCATGGGTTCCAGAACTTGCGTCTGCGGGTGCATTGACGGATATTACCCCTTATATCAGCAAGTATCCTGAGCTGGAATCGAAGAATTTCTTCGAGGGTGCTGTAGGTACGACAAAATTTGAAGGAAAACCGGTCGGTGTGCCTTGGTACACTGAAACGAGAGTTTTGTTCTACCGTTCTGACCTGCTGAAACAAGTCGGATATAATGAAGCACCTAAAACGTGGGAAGAGCTTTCCGATGCTGCCCAAAAGCTGGCGGCTCGGGGCAAAGGCAAATATGGTATCTCCTTTAGTGCAAAGGAGCAGTCTATGGGCTTTATGTTTGCTCTCCAGAACGGTTCCAAACTGGTTGACGAGCAGGGCAATCCGCTGTTCAACCAACCACCGTTTGTAGATGCTGTGAAGTATGTAAATACCTTTTTCCAAAATGGCTCTAACGCAGTGGATATTGGAATTGACTCCGTTCAAGGTTTGCAAGGCGAGGGGATCGTTCCAATGTTTATCAGCGGCCCTTTCATGATTAAAGAAATCAAGAGCAAGGCACCAGAACTGGAAGGTAAGTGGAATATAGCGGAGCTTCCTGGAAAAGTAAACAACCTGTCCGTTTTGGGTGGTGCCAACCTTTCAATTATGAAATTCAGCAAGCATCCAGAGGAGTCAGCCAAATTCCTGGCTTACATGAGCAAACCAGAAACGCAGCTGAAATGGATGGATCTGTCCAGTAACTTGCCTGCGACTACTAAATCGTGGGAAGATGCCAAACTGAAGAGTGATCCGATGCTTCGGACGATTCGCAAACAGCTAGATCATTCCGCAGCATTGCCGCAACTGGCTGCATGGGAAGAGGTTTCTCAACAATTTATCAAGAGCTTCGAGCGTATTTACCGCGGTCATGCCGATGTACAAAAGGAAATGGATGACTTTAATCAGCAGGCTGCAAGTATTATGAAAAAATAATGATCCATATCCGCCATTGTCAAAGGGAGTGAAGGCATGAAAGGAAGCTCGCAGAAGCTTGCGCCATACTTGTTTATCGGTCCCTCCATCATCCTGTTAACGCTGTTTTCGCTGTTGCCGATACTACTGGCGCTCGTGATCAGCTTCACGGATATGGATCTGTCCGGACTCGTTAATTATGATAGTATTCGCTTTATAGGTCTCGAAAATTATACAAACGTACTATTGGACCCTTCCTTTATAAAGTCCCTTGGTAATACCCTGTTCTTCGTCATCATCGGTGTTCCGTTGGTGCTGATATTTTCGCTTAGCATCGCGATTCTGATTAACATGGGTAAATCACGTGCTTTCAAAATATTCCGCGTCGTGTTCTATCTACCATCCGTAACGAATGTGGTTGCGGTCGCGGTCGTTTGGAGCTATCTGTATAATCCGACGCTGGGATTATTCAACTATGTACTTGGTCTGATGAATTTAGGTCCCGTCCCATGGCTGACTGATCCAACAGTAGCGAAAGTTTCGTTGATTGTGTTAGCAGTTTGGCGGGGCATCGGTTTAAACATGATTATTTTTATTGCGGCTATTAAAGGGATTCCGGGTTCTTATTATGAAGCGGCTCAGCTTGACGGGGCCAATACATGGCAGCAAATTCGTTATATTACGCTACCGCAGCTTCGTTACGCTATTTTCTTCGTGTCCATTACGACGATGATCGGCTGGCTGCAATTTTTCGAGGAACCGTTTGTCATGACCAAAGGGAAACCGCTCGACGGCACGCTGACGGCATCCCTGTTCATTTACAATAACGGCTTCCAATTTAGTAAATTCGGGTATGCCGCGGCGGGATCGTTCATTCTGTTCTTCGCGATCATCGCGGTAACGCTGATTCAGTTCCGTTTGCAAAATAAAGCGGAGTCCTGATAGAGAGAGGTGATGAACGTGAGAACAGCTGTTCAGCAAGCCCGCGCCAATACGCGCAGTGGTGAAAAAACATTTCAATGGTTCGTGGCGACTCTCCTGACCGTGGGAGGTCTGTTGATGGTGCTGCCTTTTGCGTGGATGATTTTATCCTCCTTTAAGACTGAGGGCGAGGTAACCCAAATTCCCCCGACCATCTGGCCGCAGCATTTTACACTGGATAATTTTAAATTACTATTCGATAGCATGGCTTTTGGAACCTATCTGACGAATACGCTGATCATTGTTTTAGCTTCTTTCTTCGGATTATTCCTGAATGCCATGGCGGGTTATGGCTTTGCCAAATTCCAATTTAAAGGCAAAGGGTTTCTGTTCTATCTGGTACTAGCAACGATGATGATTCCAGGTCAAGTGACGATGATTCCCGTCTATTTGATTCTGAACCAGATGGGATTGACCAATTCCATGCTGGGGATTGTCCTGCCTGGATTGGTAGGCGCGTTCGCGATCTTCCTGTTCCGGCAGTTCATGTCCGATATCCCGGAAGAACTGCTGGAGGCGACACGTCTGGATGGAGCAGGGGAATTCCGCACTTTTTTACAAATTGTGCTGCCCATTTCGACGCCAATTATCGCAGTACAGGCCATCCTGACCTTCATCGGTGGATGGAACAGCTTCTTGTGGCCACTCATTATTGCGAACGATGAGAAGCTGTACACCTTGTCCGTCGGACTGTCACTGCTCAAGGGACAGAACGAAAGCCAATTTGCCCTGCAAATGGCAGGTTCGACCTTCATGGTCGTTCCGATCATGATTATCTTCATTGTTTTCCAAAAGTATATTATTGAGAACTATACGATTTCGGGGATTAAGTAATAGTTTAATACGTAAATTGATAAACAAAAAAAACGGAGGACTTCAAAGTTTAATCCAAAGAAGCCCTCCGTTTTTTGTGTTTTTGTTTTATAGAAAAATTAGAAAATCCCGGCCCGCTCACATTCATTCTAAAAAGTTGCGGCCTCCAGAATCATTAGGGTATGCATTACATTAACAACGACCGGCTTTTTTCGGCAAAGAAAACTATGCTTTTATTATATTTAATTGAAAATATTTCAAAATAGTAGGTTAACAAATTTTACACAATTACCTCAAAAAAAGTATGGAGTGTAACGAAAAAAATGATTATATTGGAAAAGAAATAAAAAAATATAAAAAATGAGGTGAATCAAATTGTTCGATCCTGTTAACCAAGCAGCTGAAGGCAGTGTTTCTCCTATGACGTGTGTTTTTTGTGATACACGTGATCGTTGTGTAGGTTGTGATGCTACCGATTGGTTTTGTAGCAAAGAAAGTGGTCATTGGTGTACTAATAATGATAGCGATTAATTAAAGTAAAACTTGCAACGATAGGGCTTTCAAACACAGATAGTCAATTAGGAGGTCTGGGAACTAATCTTCTTGGACTTCCTCCTATTTTGTAACTTTGAGAGGATGATTAATAGTGATTAGTGCTCCATTTGAAAAAAATCCCGTCAAAATCATAGAACAAAATGAAAAGTTATACTTATACAATATAGAAACAAATGGGCTTTTTCAGATTGATGATGTCGTAGTAGACATATGTAATAGTGAAGGTAAGGAAATTGAAGAAATATATGAATTACTTAAGCATCGTTCTAGTAGAGAAGAGGTAGATAGGTTATTAGCTAGTCTGAAGGAAGCATCGGTTATATATAATAAAGATTTGTCTATTCAAAAGGAATGTAAAAGTTGCAATGATGAGCAAGTAAGTCTATCATCTATAATCCTTATGCTGGTTCAAGAGTGTAATCTAAGATGCTCTTATTGTTATGGAGGAGACGGAGAATATAATGATCGAGGACGCATGGACACAGAGACCGCTTTAAAAGCAGTTGATTATCTGTTTAATCATTCTGGCGAAGAAGAACTGAATATTTGTTTTTTTGGAGGGGAGCCACTTCTGAACATTGAAGTTATTAAAGAAGTTGTAGCCTACACTAAGCTAAAACAAGAAAAATCAAATAAACGTGTTACATATAGTATGACAACGAACGGCACCTTGATTTCCAAAGAAATTGAAAACTTCTTATTAGATCATCATGTTTCTATTCAGATAAGTCTAGATGGTGATCAAATGACGCACGATTTCAATCGATATTATCAGAACAGAAAAGGTACCTATGAAATCATTTTAAATAGAACGGAAAGTTTAAGAAAAAAAGGTGTCATAACAGCAAGAGCTACGATTTCACCAGTACAATTGGATATAACACATACACTTACACATTTAATGGAGATTGGTATCCGCCATGTTGCGATGTATCCTGCAGTCGAGATGCTTAGTGAGGAAGACTTTGAGAAGTATGCACAGGAATTCACCAAATTGGTTGTTCATTTTGAATCTTTGCTTCAGGCTAAAAAGTATGGGGAAGCACGTCAGATATCGAACATTCTAAAATACTTGAAGATGATTCATTCTTCTTCTAAGCGAAATTATTTTTGTGGGGCGGTCTCGCATATGCTTGCCGTTGATGTGCATGGTAATCTTTATCCTTGTCAACGATTTGTTAATGAAAAGGATTACTCTTTAGGAAATGTAAGGGAAGGGATGGATGTGAGAAAGAAGAGTAGCTTGCTTAGTGAGATGCGTTTAGAGAAGAGAACTGTATGTGGAGAATGTTGGGCTAAGAATCTATGTGGTGGAGGTTGTCCTCAAGAAAATATGGTGCTTAGTGGTTCGATTAATGAGCCAGTGGATAGATACTGTAACTTTACTCGTAGTGCAATAATGGATTGTATGAAATTGTATTTGCGATTAACTAAAGAAGACAAGAAAAACCTGTTCTCTGCTAAGCGGCAGCGAGAGCAATTATTGGAGGATGTCTCATTTGACAATTGATATTCAAGCTTTAAGTAAGTCATATGGTTCTCACCAAGTACTTAACGAGCTTCATTTCCACATTGATAATGGTATATTCGGACTGCTCGGAGACAATGGGGCGGGTAAGACCACTTTAATGAAAATTCTTGCCACTTTACTTAGATTCGACCGAGGGGAAGTTGAAATATTCGGATATTCTTTGAAAAAAGAACCGGATGCTATTCGTTCTTTACTGGGTTACTTGCCGCAGCATTTTGATTTTTTTCCAAATGTAACGATTTTGGAATCTATGAACTATTTTGCGGCTTTAAAAGGTATTCAAGGTAAACGTCATATTCAAGAGGAGACATCACAGCGATTAATTGAGGTGGGGCTTATCGATCAAGTTCATAAAAAAATAAAACAGCTGTCTGGGGGAATGAAGCAGCGCTTAGGAATTGCCCAAGCTATGTTAGGACAGCCTAAGTTGTTAATTGTTGATGAGCCTACGGTTGGACTGGACCCCAAAGAGCGAATTGCTTTTCGAAACTTGCTTCAGAATTATGGAGAAGGTCGGATTATATTGTTATCTACTCATATTGTTCCTGACGTTTCAAGCACATGTGACAAACTACTCGTTTTAAAAGAAGGCCGTAATCTGTATCAAGGGGCAATAGACGATATGATTCGAACTGTCGAGGGTAAAGTATGGTTGGTTGATGTTGGTAAACATCAATTAGAACAATTAAGCCAACAAGCTCGAATCACCTCCATTGTACGGAAGGAAGGAAGAATTCAGGCTCGATTATTGTGTAACCATCCTCCAGATTGTTGTACGGAAGTCACACCTGAAACGGCTAATCTTGAGGATGCGTATCTGTACATTTCCGATCCAGAGGAGAGTTAGCAGAATGGGACAAGTAATCAGAGCCCTAGTTCAATTTGAAATTTTACTTTTGAAGAAAAGTATAGTGTTTTTTATAGCACTAACGTTTTCTTGTTTTTTAATTCCTTTATTTTTATATCTAGGAGCAGGGAATAAGAATAACGAGTTATGGATATTTTTGCATCATGGACAAATGTTCTTTACCATATTATTAATGCCGTTGATGTATTCTGTTCTTTATGATGGCGAGAAGCAAAAAATGATCTCTTCTGTTATTATGCCTAAATTGCATAAAGGAGCCCAATATTTTTATTGTAAGAGTTGTGTATTATGGGGAGTGGTTTGCTTATTTCAGTTTGTCGCTTTAGCTATGATTTGTGTAGTTCAATGGACGACTCATGGTAAGGCTCCATTCTTGACACTGCTTCATCTAACAGTAGCGGGTGTAGCAACTATGGGATATTCTGTTCAAGTTACCGTCATATTGAACTTGCTCTTACGTAAACAACTGTATGTGAACATTGTAATGCTCGTCTACCTTTTAACCAGTATTACTATCAACTTGCCCTACATTTCAATCTGGTTTAATCCAGATTGGATTATTTCCAACTTCTTTACACGTTCGTTTGCTTTCGGGCGAATATCCCTATTTTTGCTTATGTGGGTATTGATGAAAGTCAGTAATCATCTATGGATGGCGAGGGTACAAGAATGAATGGAATTATAGTTCGTTTCTGGCTGCAGCTTTTGCTCCGAAGAGAACAAGCAGTAACCTTGCTCGTTTCCTTTAGTGTGGTTGTTTTATTCAATTTAATAATGAATGAAGGTATTGCAATAACTTATAGTGTTAACTTGCTATTTGTAGCTTTTTTTTCTTTGCAGATTGCGAGTATACATAATCGTAATCATACAGAGCCGTATATATATATTTCTGTCTTTCCTAATTACCGTCTAATCACTTATCAGCTTTATGTTTCTTTAATTCTTTCGTTTCCTCTCTTGCTCATGATGGTAGGACTTTTATGGAAATCATTCGCTGATGTATCATTATGGAATTTGGTTATCATTGTGTTTTTTACTAGTTTTTTTTCGTCGATGTTGGGTCTCTTGTTGGGGCAGGTAGTAAGGCATTATGGGTTGGCCTTCACTTTTCTCATTGCTTTTTACCTTCCCATAGGTTTAGTTTCCTGGTCTTTTAATGAAAAATTTCGTTACATATCTCCTGTAGTAAATATATTCAACCCCTATTTGATCAACTGGCGAAATCTCTTTGGACTCTTAGGCTGTAGTTTATTATTTTACGGATTAGGCACATTGTTATCCAGTCGGCGCGGAGGTGGCAAAAAGTCTATAATCCCTTGGATCAGTATGGTCCTTGCTTGTAGTATACTGATTGGCGTATGGGGATATGAGAGGCTATTTAATGAGAATGTACAGACATCGTCGTTTCAAAAAATAACTGTGGGACAAACACAAGTAGAGTATAAGGGCATTAGTTCGTATCAGGCGAAGCAATTTGCCGCCCTCTTTGAAACGCTGTATCAAGTGGCTAAGAAAAAGGAGACACACCCGGTTCGCTATACCTTGCAAATCACCAGAATGCATTCCATGTCATCGTTCGAGCCGAAAATAATAGTACACCATAATAATAAACTTCAAATTAATATTTATTCAAATAAGCTCTTAGAATTCAATCGTGGGATGGATTGGGCGAGTAAGTGGATTGATTACATTTTGCCGCAAACGCCCCACTTGTCCAATGAGCAAGTTAACGCTTTTAAACGACTAAAAAATGACATTATTATGGAGGTTAGAGAAAAAAATCCTGGAAATGTCTATACACTTCAGGAGAGTGAAAGCTAAATAGCGAGATTTCGTGAAGAACCGATAATAATAGATATAAAAGAAAGGGATGGAATGCATGGAACGTGAGGCAGACCATGTGAATATAAGAGCTATATTTCATTCATTCCAATATTGGCCGAAGTTAACTAAGTTATTATGGAGTACAGAACCTATCTACTTTATTATCATTATTTTTGGCTATCTACTAAAAGGAATACTCCCGATTGCTAACCTTCTCTCCATACAGTATTTGGTTTCTGAATTAGAGACTAGCACGGTATGGCATAAGCTTCAAATAAGCGCAGTTTTCCCTGTAATTATCGTGATGTTTTCTAGTTTGCTTATTTCAAGTTTAATTGAATATTCTGATAAATTGTTCCAAATTTCACTGATAAATAAATTACAAACATTAATAGTATCACAAACATCGACATTTAATCTTGCGGATTTTGAAAGTCCGCAAGTACATAATCAACTCAAAAGAGTACAAAACGACTCAATAGATAGACCTATTCAGATCTATAAAGAACTCATTAATTTGCTAAGTTCCATGGTTACGTTATGCTCTAGTATCGCCATTTTAATAGCATTCAGATGGTGGGTCTTACTCATTCTTGTTGTTTCTCCACTAGCATCTTTTTATTCTTTATTAAGGTTCACACAAATTCAATATGTGGCCAAGAAAAAACGGGCTCCTTTACAACGTAAATCCAGGTATATTAATTACTTATTGACTAATGAGAAGTCTTTTAAAGAAGTCGTATTGTATCAACTTAGTGACTACTTTACAGCAAAATATAAGGGCATTTTTGATGTTTTCTACAAAGAGGATAAGTATTTAGCCAAAAAACGTATTACGTTATATTTGTCTTTTCAAGTAATAAGTACATTATTTATATCCATTGCTTTGATTATGATTATACAAATAGCATGGAAAGAAGAATTTCTCGTTGGCAGTATTTATGCATTAGTTCAAGCAGTATTATTAGCTAATCAAAATATTAACACAGTATCTCAAGGATTGATTTCATTATGTGATCATAATCTGTATTTAGATGAATTATTCGCTTTTTTTAACATAAAACATAAACAAGACAGTTCTAGTATGTTGCTAAGAGAATCAGGTATACAAGCTGATTCAACGATAGAAAGCATAGAATTTAAAAATGTTTCATTTGCCTACCCAGATCAAAAAGAATGGGCTCTCAAAGATATAAGTTTTAAAATGAGGCGTGGTGAATCTCTTGCTCTAGTGGGCAGGAATGGATCAGGGAAAACAACTGTGATAAAACTTTTAACGGGATTATATGATGACTTTAAAGGAGATATTTTAATCAATTCAATCTCGATTCGAAATTATAATAAAGAAATGCTTTACAAGAAAGTAGGCGTTATATTTCAGGATTTTGTTCAATTCGACTTTTCAGTAAGAGAAAATATAGGTTTTGGCAGCATAGAACATCTTGAATTTGATACTAGGATATGGGAATCGGCACAATATACAGGAGTAGATAAGGTAATACGACATTTTCCTAATCAATTAGAACAACAGCTAGGAAGAAACTTTGAAGGGGGTATACAGCTTTCAGGAGGGCAGTGGCAAAAGATAGCTATATCCAGAGCGCTCTTCAAAGATGCTGACGTTTACGTATTGGATGAGCCTAGTTCATTTCTTGATCCAGAGTCAGAAAAACAAGTATTTCGCCAATTTCAAAATTTTGTTATTCATAGGCTTTGCCTCTACATTTCTCATCGTTATACCTCTGTTCTATATGCAGGTAAAATTTTAGTTTTGGATAAGGGTCAGATTATAGAAGAAGGAACTCACCAAGAACTAATTGAAAGTCGAGGGCTTTACTATGATTTATTTTCTGATGAAATTAATACATTCCAGAAAGCGTTAGTTACTAATGATACACGCTAACTGTGTATAGGGATTCTGGCATATATTTGGGCTGGGAACAGTATTATTTTTTACCTAGAGAAGTAGACTATGTAGAATATACGAGTCATAGTCACATACGAACAGCGGAGCTTCTCTTAGGAAGAGGGGCTCCGCTTTTTTGCTTTCATGGATAAATTTATATATGAGTTAGACAATATTGATGAGACAATGTACGAAGTTTTCTTTTCAGTCTATAGATTCGAGTCGTTGTAGCCGTAACCGAAATATTATATTTGATAGCAAGGAAGACACAGGCAGCGTATATTGGGAGAGGTTGCTTTATATATGACAGCTTATACGAAACGATAAGGTACTGCTTAGCAGTGGAACAAGAAAGAATAAAGATTTGTGAAAATAATGAAAAAACATACAGAATAAACCGATATATTTCTAGAATCACTTATCAGAAAAGAATTGGAGGTTTTAGGATGAATGTATCATTTACATCATCTCAGCAATCGCCGTTCCGCATCGCAGATAACAACCCACTTGAATCACGGCATCCCCTTTCCAGTCAGACAGAAAGGAAGAGTATAGGTAAACCGCAAAATAAGGTTATTCAACAATTGACAGAGCAAAAGCAAAATTTGATGGAGAGGCGTTCGGACTATATAAGTAATGCTCTAAAACGTGGCCTCGGTCTGGAGGCTGTAAAAGCTGAAATGGAAAAGATAGATATGCAGATTCAACAAATTGACGAGAACATTCAGAAACAGTTAATGGAAGAACAAAAAAAAGCTTTTAGCATGGATGAGGAAAGTCAAAGAGAAGCTCAGGAAGGTAAAAAGGAACAATATACGCACAAGACTGCAGAGGAGCAAAAGCAAAGTCTAATCACATATACGATGCATAGTATTGTGTCAGCAAACAACGAGTTAAAGAATTCGAAAATCAATAAAATGGCACAAATTACGTTGAAAAGCGAAGCTAAAGGTTGGGAAAATACTAATCCTGCAAGATCAGCTACTTTACGTGAGAAGGCAGAAGGCCTTGATGGTAAAATTATGGAGATTGCCTTGAACATCAACGAGCGCATTAGTGAAGCAGTGAATAAGGAACCTACGATAACAGATCGAGATGAACCAAAGGATGAGAAGGAAGCAAGTATAGAGGTTGGTAGGAGGTGGACTGAACAAGAGCTCCATGCCTATATGGACTCAGCTAAAGACAAAGCTAAGACTGCAGGTGTGAAGGTGAACATTGCTGTCTGATCGGGATATTATGTGTATAGTACGGAAATTAGGAGGGTGCTTTCAGACGAACGCTATCGTTCAAAGAAGCACCTCCGTTTACTCTAATGGAAATATGAACAGCAGGACAACTATTATTATTTGGTAAAGTGGTTATTCACTCAATAAGTTTGTTTATAAAACAAAATATTTAGAAATACGTAACCAATTGCTTATCGTTTATTATAAATATTAATAAATATATTAAGTATTTAATGATAATATTGACTATGATAAATAGGGTGTGTTATATTAAAACCGTAAATAAAACGGCTTCTTAATCTTGGTGGTAGAACGGATTTTATTTTCGCATTCAGAGAGGATGGTTTAGGTGGCAGCAGCTGTAAAAGCAAAGATGATTGTAGACAAATCTTTTCGTATTGCTGAAGTCGATAAACGCATTTATGGCTCTTTTGTAGAGCATCTCGGGCGTGCCGTATATGGCGGTATTTACGAGCCTACTCATTCAACTAGTGATGAAAGCGGTTTCCGTAATGATGTTAAAGAGTTGGTAAAACAGCTTGATGTTCCTATTATACGCTATCCGGGCGGTAATTTTGTATCCGGTTACAATTGGGAAGACGGTGTCGGCCCTGTCGCGTCCAGACCTAGACAGTTGGAGCTGGCGTGGAGAACGGTCGAGCCAAATGAAGTAGGCACGAATGAATTTTTCAAATGGGCCAAGGATGTAGGTTCCGAAGTCATGATGGCGGTTAATCTGGGTACACGCGGAATTGATGCTGCGCGTAATCTGGTGGAATATTGCAACCACACAGGCGGCTCCTATTGGAGTGATCTACGTCGTAGTCACGGGGTTGAGCAACCACATAAGATTAAAACTTGGTGTCTTGGTAACGAGATGGATGGCCCATGGCAGATTGGTCACAAGACAGCAGAAGAATATGGCCGTCTGGCTGTTGAATCTGCAAAAGCTATGAAGCTGATTGATCCTGACATTGAGCTTGTATCCTGTGGAAGCTCCAGTTCCACGATGCCAACGTTCCCGGAATGGGAAGCAACCACACTGGATCATACCTATGAGGTAGCCGACTATATTTCCTTGCACCAATACTACGGCAATCATGACAATGATACGGCTAATTATCTGGCACGCTCTATGGATATGGATCATTTTATCCATACGGTCATTTCGACTTGTGACTATATCAAAGCAAAGAAACGCAGCAAGAAAAAAATGATGCTCAGCTTTGACGAATGGAACGTATGGTACCACTCCAATGATGCGGACAAAAAAATTGATCCGTGGTCTGTGGCACCACCGCAGCTTGAGGATATCTATAACTTTGAGGATGCATTGTTGGTAGGCAGCATGTTGATTACGTTCCTGCGCCACGCGGATCGTGTGAAAATGGCTTGTCTCGCCCAACTGGTCAACGTTATTGCGCCAATCATGACCGAGAATAGTGGAAAGGCGTGGAAACAAACGATCTTCTATCCGTATCTGCATGCCTCCCGTTATGGTCGTGGGATATCGCTGATGCCTGTCGTGGATTCGGAAAAATACGACTCCAAGGACTTCACAGACATCCCTTATCTGGACAGCGCTGTAGTTTATGATGAAGAGGGAGACGCGCTGACTGTCTTTGCAGTGAACCGTCATTTGTCTGAATCGCTGGAGCTGACAGTAGATGTACGCAGTTTTGAAGGCTACCGCATTGTCGAGCATACTGTATTGGAGCATGATGATCTTAAAGCGACCAACAGTCCAGCTGGTGAAAAAGTTACGCCTCACAACGGCGGTAACGCCAAGCTTGATGACGGAATTGTAAAAGCTCATTTGGGCAAAGCATCGTGGAACGTTATCCGTCTCGCTAAGTCTCATTAATTCTCTTCTGTAAAAGGGTACAGCTTCGACTGTACCTAAATAAGCTCGCATTCTCTCTTGTAAGAGTATTACAAGAGCGGCAATGCGAGCTTTTTGCGTAAAATGAGCCATTTGTCCCTCCATAGATATAGGGTTCTGAGAGAAGGGTGGATTTTAAATAAATATTATGTTTATTACTAAATTTAACTAGACAAAGATGACCTTTATTCACTAAGTGCTCGTACTCCGTACATTTTTATGAAGTTAATTAGACCCAGTGCCAGACTTCCTAGGTGAAAAAAGACCCTATTATGTCGTTGTCAACGTACTGATATCTGAAATGCAGGGTGTGCAATCCGACTTAAATCCACGTTATACTTTAAAAGACAGTCTATTTAAATCAGATGATGGCAGTAGCATTTCGAGAAAGGAATGATCTCTATGAGTCAAACAGACCAATATCGTTTTCAAGTGAACTTGGGCGGTATGATTGATATTTTGGCCAATCATTTATATAGCAGTCCACGAGTGTTTATACGTGAGGTTCTGCAAAATGCAACAGATGCGATCACGGCTCGCAAGGAGCTGCGGAAGGTTGCTGCTGAAAGTAAAGTATTGAAAGAAGACAAGACCCTTGAAGCTACAGCTTCTGAGAGTAACAACTATGAAGGCAAAGTCATCGTAGAGTTATCTGGTGCCGGGGAGCAACAGGTATTGATGATTCAGGATAACGGCATTGGGTTGTCAGAAGAAGACATTCACCGTTTTTTATCGATTATCGGTCAGTCTTCCAAGAAGGGAGCCGATTTGCTGGCTTCTGAGACTTCGTTTATCGGACGATTTGGGATTGGGTTGCTATCCTGCTTTATGGTGAGCGATGAAATTGTGGTGCTGACCCGCTCGGTGAAGGAAGGCGTCTCCATGGAATGGAGAGGGAAGCCGGATGGGACGTATACGATTCGTCGATTGGAGACCGAACTGCCTGTAGGAACGCAAATTTATTTGCGCTGCAAGCCGGGAAGTGAGTTTTATTATGAGCCGGCGCATGTAGAGGAGTCTTTATTCTATTATGGTGCGTTGCTGCCGTATCCGGTCATACTGTCTGTAGACGGGGAGACCAAGCGCGTCAATCTTCCATCGACGAGCTGGATGCAGGACCCAGAACAATTACGGAGCCGCCGTAGTGAGGTGCTAGATTTAGGCTATCGCCTGATGGGCGAGCGCTTCAGTGATTTTATACCGTTGCGGACGGCATCGGGCAGAACAGGCGGGATTGCATTCATTTTGCCTCGTAGTGTTAATCTGAACAGCAAGCGGCTGCACCGGGTGTACTTGAAGCATATGTTGGTGTCCGATAAGGCGGAAAATGTATTGCCAGAATGGGCATTCTTCATTAAAAGCCTGATTTGGACAGATGAATTGCAACCAACGGCATCACGTGAATATTTTTATGAAAATGAGCAGCTTGATGCGGTTCGTTCTGAATTGGGGACCTGTATTCGGGAAGAACTGCTACGCATGGCGGAATATGAACCAGACCGTTTGCAACACTGGATTCGTTTGCACGAGCTGTCCATGAAGGCGCTCGCGGTCGAGGATGATGAATTTCTGCGGATTATGCATCGCTGGTTTTCCTTCGAAAGTACATTTGGGCGGCGTGAACTGAGTGAACTGATCCGAGAGGCGGGCGGACGTCCGTTGCATTACACATCGACAGTAGATGAGTATCGTCAGATTACGCATGTGGCGGCGGCGCAATCCATGTTGGTGATCAATGGCGGCTATATTTATGATTCAGACATTTTGGAAAAGCTGCATTGGATTGACCCTAACCTGCAAACAGAGCGTCTTAGCCCTGAGGAAGTATCTCTATCATTTACCGGGCTAACACAGGAAGAGCGCGAGAATTATTACGGTGTACTACGTGTCATGGATGCTGCTTTGCAGCCAATGCGTTGTCGCGCTGAGTTGAAGCGTTTTGAGCCTGCGAGTTTGCCAGTATTGTATACCATTTCTCAGGATGCACTGACCTTGCGCTCCATGGAAAACACGGTTGAGGAGACAACCTCACTTTTTTCCAATGTGCTTGATAGTCTGAAAGCAGGAGTCCAGCAAAATTCGGGCTACTCCACTTTATACTTTAATCTGAACAACCCGGTGGTGGCCCGAATTCTTGAAGCTACCGATACGCAGATGGTTACGGCTGCTACAGAAATGATGTATGTGAATGCGCTTATGATGGGTCACTATCCGATGAACCGCAGTGAGCTAGGGCTGATGAACCGGAGTGTACTGCATTTTATCAATTGGGGATTAGGGAACGGACAGAATACGTAATTGCGTAATTAAGGGAGGATTCAAATGGAAGAGACAATATATGAATTGATGGAGCAGGCGCAGGATATGCCCGGAGGGGCGGCAAAGCTGGCGATTCTGGAAGAGGCTGTTCGCTTGGCAGACACTTCCGGATTGAAGGAACTCGCTTATGAAATTCGGGGAGAGATTGTAGACTGCGCTATTTTTAACGGATACCCATTGAAGTCGCTGATTGCTTTTTCGTGGCAGTTGGGCCAATTTGATCAAAATCCAGAGGAATACGACGCAGATGAGCTGTTGTGGAATTACAAATGGATACTTGGGAAGGTGTGCAGCTTTTCCAATATATCGAAGACTCAAATAGAAGATCTGGCGGAGGATATGCGCAGACGTTATGCCGAATACGGGTATAATGAGCGTCCATATTACTATTATAAGTTCCGCATCGCGATGGACATGGGAAATCTGGAAGAAGCACGGCGATATCTGGATACCTTCCGCTTGATCGAACGGGACAGTATGAGTGATTGTGAAGCCTGCGAGCAGAGCCAGATGGTGCGGTTCTACTACTTGGCCGGAGAGGATGAGCAGGCGCTTGCCGTGGCAAAACCGATTTTGTCGGGTCGTATGAGATGTGCAGAAGTGCCGCATGTGACGCTCTCGCAGGTGCTATTGCCGCTTTATCGTCAAGGCGAGGTTGATCAGGCAAAGGAGCAGCATCGTAAAGGCTATCGCCTAGTCCGGGATGACCGTGACTTTCTGAAAACGATAGCAGAGCATATCGAATATTTGACGATTGCTGATCCGGTTCAAGGGATCGAAGTGGTAGAGCGTCATCTACATATGGCGCTAGACTATGAGAGCGGGCTGGAGCAGATGTATTTTTACGCGACGATGGTGAGTCTGCTGCAAAAGTTGGATACTTCGGGAGAAAAACGGTTGATCCGGTTGCCGGCTTCCTTGGAATGGGGGAAAGAGGAGCGCACATTGACGGAAATCATTGCGTATTTTAGGCCACTGGCAGAGTCAGCGGCGGCTGATTTTGATCGACGGAACGGGAATACGTTTTATTCCGAGTGGATCGGGAAAATTGTTCAAACGGCATAGAAGAAGTGTAGCTGTGACGAATATTTTATACTGCCCAAACAATGAGCAGGTATAATGTTCCTGTGAAATGACAGGAGGGGTTATGTGGTGACTGTAACCGGAAAGGTGATTAATTTCGCACACCGCGGAGCTTCAGGTGTATGTCCTGAGAATACGATGGCGGCATTCCGCCACGCCTTGGAACTGGGAGCAACAGGTATAGAAACGGATGTGCAGCGTACCCAAGATGGGCATCTGGTGCTGATTCACGATGAGTCGCTGAAGCGTACGACAGGTTGCTCACTGGATGTAAGGGATATTACGCTGGAAGAATTAAATAAATTGGATGCGGGCGGCTGGTTTGGTGAGAAATTCCGAGGTGAGCGGGTCCCAATGCTGGATGAGCTACTGGAACTAGCCCAGTCCTCCTCGAATACAATAATTAATTTAGAGTTGAAAAATAGCATTTATCTCTATCCGGGAATGGAGGAAGAGGTCATTGCTACCGTGAAGCGTTTTGGATTAGAACAGCGGGTAATCATATCCAGCTTTAATCACGAATCGCTGGCGCTCTGTGCGCAGCTTGCTCCTGAAATCAAGACGGGGGCGCTGTATATCGAAATTATGGTCCGCCCATCCGAGTATGCCACCCAATTTGGGGTTACCGCACTTCATGCCTACAAACAAGTGGTTACACCAGAAGCTGTATCAAAGGCTTTGGCATTAGGCGTCGTCTACCACCCATGGACGGTGAATGAGCCAGAAGAAATGAAGCGTCTGCTAGAGGCCGGGGTAAACGGCATTATCACGGACTATCCTGATCGGTTGGCGCACTTATTGGCTGTCCGCTCTTCCTAGGTTGAAGACACAGTGGAACTGCAACTAAGGTTTGCAGGGATATGAGCGTGGCTATTTATTGAAGAAAAAGACTCTCCTGTACGCACTCGTTTTTACGAGGCGAGGGAGAGTCTTTTTTGCCCTAAGCCGAAGAGCGTATCATCCACGATGGCCTTGATTCCTTTCTACTTGATGCCGAGCCGCATACGATAGCTGAACAGAATGTCTAGTGTTCTGCCCTGAAAATGATTCTCTACCAGGTTCACGAAGCGGGCTACATCGCCGTCAAGCGTTCTATTGCCAAGTTTTAAGAGACTTTGAATACCCCCTTGGCTGAGAGCGAGCCCTGTATAACGAGCTGCGTCACACTGCTCACGGTTGTGGAAAACAATCTCCCGGGTATATCGGAATTGCCCGCTGCGGTGCAGATTAGCTAAATGCTGATCCTTGCTCCATTTATGAGCTTGCTGCTCTACTGGGGCTTCCTGTTCCAAAAGGGTATCCGCTTTGGTGATAAGCTCTGTATAAGCTTGCTCTATCTGCCATTGCAGCACCGGAGGCCAGTCACAGTCAAAGGCTGCGAACACGCCGCCCTGAGCCAAGACCCTGCCCGCTTCCTGAAGCGTGCTCTCGGGGTCCATCCAGTGAAAGGATTGAGAGCAGGTGATGACGTCTACAGTTCCGTCCTCAAAGGGCAGGTTGTTGGAGAACCCGCTTTTGAAGGAAATGGTTCCTGCCTTTGTCGTTCCTGCTGTCTCCAGCTTGTGCTGCGCTTTTCCTCTCATGTCCGAGTTAGGCTCGATACCGACGACTTGCCGAGCGGCGTTTTCCCATATGAAAGTTGAAAGTCCTGTACCGCAGCCAATATCGGCAACGAGCTCTACGTTTCGCTCCAGATAGCGGCTGACGATTTCCACGACGAGTGACGGTGCTTCCGGGCGGTGCTGATCGTAGTTGTCGGCAAAACCGCTAAAACGATCTACGTTGCTTTGCAGATTTCCCTCAGGTATTATAGGTCCTCTTCCTCCTTAGTTTCGACCGGGCGGCCGAGCAGATTCAAATGCTGCTGTACTCCTACATTGTACAGGTTTACATGTTCATCCATCTACTCTCGTGATTTCACAGCACCCGTCGGATTTCGGAGGGGAAATTCCCTATTTTATCATTGAAGCAAGCGCCCACTCGCGCATCATGGAGTCAAGCATTGGACGCAAATCTTCGCGTTGCATACCCATGTGGAGCACGGCTTCCAGATATCCAGCTTTATCTCCAATATCATAACGTGTGCCTTCCAGTTCCAATGCGAGCAGTTGGTTCTGCAATGCTACCTGATGGAGTGCGTCTGTCAATTGATATTCACCGCCTGCCCCAGTGGACAGGTTTTCCAATATAGAGAAAATGGAAGGCTCCAATACATACCGACCAATGACTGCCTGCCGCGAAGGGGCATCTGCCGGAGAAGGTTTTTCAACAAGCCCGCCGACTTCGTGGATGAGACCGTTCTGGTGAGTAGAGTCAATAATGCCGTATTTACTCACATCTTGTTCTTCCACCGTGCGCACGCCGACCACTTGCTTGCCAGTCGCCTCGTAGACATCCATCATTTGACGGATCGCCGGGGTGGAGGAATTCATAATATCATCGCCCAGCAACACGGCAAATGGTTCATCGCCGATGAACTGACGAGCGCAGCTTACCGCGTGTCCCAAGCCGAGAGGTTCTTTTTGACGGATATAGTGAATGACTGCTTTACCCCCGATGCTTTGAACTTCACGCAGAAGATCGTATTTACCTTTGCTCTCCAGTACCTGCTCCAACTCCACAGACTTGTCAAAATGATCCTCGATGGCTTTTTTATTACGCCCCGTTACGATAATGATGCTCTCAATTCCGGACTTGATAGCTTCTTCTACGATATATTGAATAGCCGGCTTGTCTACGATGGGAAGCATCTCTTTCGGTAAAGCTTTCGTAGCTGGTAGAAAACGGGTTCCTAATCCGGCGGCTGGAATAACAGCTTTTGTAATTTTTCTCATAGAAACTCACTTTCCTTTCGGGATGGGGAACCAAATACCCAGTATCGGCTCCCGATATAATTGATGATCATTCCGGCTGCGGTGGCGATCAGCTTGTCTAAAGCAAGTGGCAACTCGGTTCCCGTGTGGAGCACTTGCAGTAATAGGGAGGTTATCCCTAATACGACCAGGTTGATGACGATAAATTTGGGTAATTGACGCTTGTTTGTGTCGTTTGATAGTTGTTTGTTGAATGTCCATTTGCTGTTCAAAATATAACTGTTGGCTGTGCCGCAGCTGTACGAAATGATCTGCGCTACAATGACCGGCACTCCGCCCCAAGCTAGCAGCATAAAAATAATATAATCTACGCCTGTATTCACCAGACCTACAATGCCAAATCGAATCATAGGAAGCAGCTGGGCCATGCGACTTTTCATAGTTTAGGCTCCATGACCGGATTTGGGTCCGGTATATACCGCACTGTTGCCGCGCACTGTGCGTCCTGCCGAAATCAGGCTTTCACGGGCTCCTTGCATGTACAGGGACTCGCGTGGTTCAGGGGCCTTCATAGCATGTGTCGGACCGTTTTCGTATTGTCCACCCAGATGCTCACGGACAATGTATAGCGGACGTGCTTTGGTTTCGTCATAAATCCGTCCAACATATTCACCCATAATACCGAGAATGATGAGGATCACCCCGTCGAAAATCAGGCTGATGCTAATCATAGACGACCAGCCCTTCATCACGTAGGAGTCGGTGAAAAAGTTGAGAAACAGTACGTACATCAGATACAGGAAGCCGGACATGGAGAGAAGTGCACCGATATACCCTGCCAGCTTGAGCGGCTTAATCGAAAAGGATGTGATCCCGTCCAGACTGAGCTTGATCATTCGTTTCAACGGATACTTGGTCTCGCCCGCGAGCCGCTCGTCGCGCTCATATTCTACAGCAGTTTGTTTGAATCCGATCCAGCTGACCAGTCCACGAACGAATCGGTTATTTTCCGGCAGCCGTTTCAATTCTTCTATGACCTTACGATCCATTAGGCGGAAGTCCCCGGTGTCGACCGGGATATTAATGTCCGTTGATGCTTTAAGTACACGGTAGAAGAGGCTGGCAGACCATTTCTTGAAGCGAGTTTCGCCATTGCGTTTGAGCCGTTTGGCGTAGACCACTTCATAGCCTTCCTTCCACTTGTTAGCCATCTCAACAATCAGTTCCGGCGGGTCTTGGAGGTCGGCGTCAATGACGACGACCGCCTCCCCCACCGCATAATCCATCCCGGCGGTAATCGCTAGCTGATGACCAAAATTGCGAGAGAAATCAATCAATACAATGGTGTCATCTCTGAGACTGAATTCCTTGATCAATTGGACGCTGCGGTCCGAACTTCCATCATTTACGAAGATCAGCTCGTAGGGCTCACCCATTGAGCCCATGACTTGTTTCAGCCTCCGGTAGGTTTCCGTAATAACAGCTTCCTCGTTGTACATCGGAATAACTATGGAATAACGGATGGGTTCACTCATTCGTAGTTCCTCCTCATTTATAATGTGATTTCGTATAAAGTACCGCTTCCGCCACGATCGTCTCCGCCAGGGCCACCTTGACCATCCTGGGCGTTCGCATTGCTGTTCGTCGTGTCGCTTCCGCTCTCGGTGGCTTTAACGTCTGTACTTGTTTCGTCTGCTGTTGTTTTCCATTCATCTGTAGGGATCAACTTGCCGTGTTCTTTGATCCATGCAGTGACTTCAGAGTTACCGCCGTCCGGTCCGCCGCCTCCACCAGAAATCATGAAGTACTTCACTTGTCCGCTTTCGACCAGCGCCTTGATTTTATCGACGGTATAGACTGGATCGGAGGATACAAAACCGTTCATAATAATTACTTTTTGTCCGGCCTCGACCAGGTAAGGAGCAGCCGTTGAATAATTACTTGCTGCGAAAAGGTAGGTTTCACCTGTGTTATTTTTTTGCAAATAGCTCAACGTTTTTTGATCTAAACTTTGGCTACCGTTGGGTCCTCCCATTCCTCTGGAACGGGTAGAAGATTTTTGCTCCGTGTCTGTACTTGTTTGTGTGCTTGAAGTATTTCCATCAGGACTGGAATTCTCTGCATTATTGGTCTGGTTATTCGTTTGAGTTCCTTCGGCTTGTTGTCCATTGGCGCTCTGACCTCTATTGCGATCATTGCCGCCCGGCATTCCGCCACCGCCACCGCCGCCAAATTGAGTGGGTCCGGCTTGTGGAATCATGCTGTTCCCTCCGTAGATGATCGGTGTCAATGCCCAATATGCAGGACCGATAAACATAGCGAGTACACTTGCAATGATGGCGAATCTTGTGAACTTCTCAGATTTCATTCGTGCCACTACCTGCAGCACCGTGCCGATGATCCCTAAGATCAATACCGTGATGGACCAGCCGCTGCCAATGGTATCGTTGTAATTTTGCAAAACAAACCAGCTAAATACCGAGGTTGCCAATACTGCTGCGGGTAACAGCCAGGAGAGCCAGTTGGAACGCTCACGATACTGCTTCCACAATTCTACGAATCCTGCTCCAAAGAGCGCTGCAATTGGTGGCGCGAGCATAATCAGGTAATAATGATGAAAGAATCCTGCTACGCTGAAAAATGCAGCTACGGGAATCAACCAGGTCAGCCAGAAGATGACCTCTTTGTGTTTTTGTGTGATATTACGACGTCGAATGCTTGCAAGCAGGCCGATGGAAGCAATTAATGCAAATGGAAGCAGCCAGCTGGCTTGACCTGACAGGGAGGATTGGAACAACCGTAAAGGTCCTTTTTCGCCAGTACCGAACATGCCGCCACCAGAATTCCCTCCCGGTCCACCGCCTGGACCGCCCTGGCCACCTTGCCCGTCTCCAGGACCACCTTGTCCGTTGCCGCCAAATCCACCCGGTGGCATTTGACCACCTGCACCCATGTTGTTGGCACCTGAGTCATCCGTAGAAGTAGTGCTGTCCAATGATGTGGTCGTCTGAGCCTGATCCGTGTTTGTGTTGCTGCTATTCGTTGCAGCGTTATTGTTCCGATCCGTACGTTCTCCGCCACGATTGCCACCTGTACCCTGATCTCCTGTCAGACGGGACAGGCCGTTATAACCAAAGGCCAAATTCAGCACAGAGTTCGTACCGCTACTCCCCATATAAGGGCGTTCATCTGCCGGAGTAGAGTCCACTACGACTGCCCAAGAGAGTGATACGATCAGGAGGACAACTGCTGATCCTACCAGTGTTGCTGCTTTTCGCTTCCAGTTAAACTTGGAAGCCAGCAGATAGAACAGACCCAGTGCGGGAACGATCATATAGGCTTGTAACATTTTTTCGTTAAAGGCGATGCCTACGACTGCGAAAGCAGCAAGGATCAGCCCGGTTTTGCTATTTCTAAGGCCTCTGAACAATAGCCATGTTGCGAGCAACAGTGTGAAAACCAACATAGCGTCGATGTTATTCGTACGGCTAACCGCTACGGCTATCGGTGTCGTTGCCATGGCGAAGGCGGCCAAACGTGCGGCCATCGTACCGAAGCTCGGTTTGACGAGCAAGTAAACGAGCAAGACCGATCCGACTTGAGCCAGCGCCTGTGGCAAGATAACGCTCCATCCGTGAAGCCCGAATATATAGGCGCTCAGTGTCTGAATCCAGAACACCACAGGGGGTTTGTCTACCGTTACCGATCCGGCAGAATCAAGTGAGGCGAAAAAGAAGTTGTGAAAGCTTTGTAGCATGCTTGCTACGGCCGTCGTGTAGTAGGTGTTTACATATTTGTCTTGCCAGATGTTGTATCCGTTCAAAAATGCGGATATCAGCATAATGATGATCAGGGGGATGTCCGCCCTGGTCTTAAACCATTTCTTAATCATGTTCATTCCACTCCCTGTGAAAGTTTCTTTGTATTTATTCCGATCTTGGCCCGGTGAACTACCGGCTTGCTATTATCATGCCAGACGTACCTTAATGCGTTCTGAGCGCTCCCTGAACGTTAGCTGAAAGCTGAGCAGGGGTGCTTTTTTTGCGACAGGATTCAGGTATATTAGATACAGGTGAAAATGAATCGACTTTTATATGAGAAAAATGCAGCAACATGAAAGGGAAGATGAATAATGAATCCAATACACGGAGTTAAAATTATGCTGGCAGATGATGAGCCTCATATTTTGCAATTTTTAGAGCTTGGACTGATTAATGAAGGATATGAAGTCAGAACCGCCGAGAACGGGAGTCAAGCGCTCGATTTGGCAAAAGAGTTTCGCCCGCATGTAGCGGTGCTGGATGTGATGATGCCGGAAATGAACGGTTTTGAGGTGTGCCAAAGTCTCAAGGAGACGGAGGATAACATCGCGGTCATTATGCTGACTGCCAAGGATGATGTCGACGATCGGGTAAAGGGATTAAAACTCGGCGCGGATGATTATGTTGTAAAACCCTTCAGTTTTAATGAGCTGCTGGCTCGCATTGAAGCGCGCTTGCGCAATCAGTTCCCCGATCTGCTGGGAGAAGTGGTTCACGGCCCCTTTCAAGTGGATGATCGACGGAAGGAAATCCGTTATCAGAGTCAGGTGCTGGAACTGTCGCCTACCGAATATGAACTATTGAAGTTTTTGGTGTTGAATCACGGGATTGTGTTAAGTAAAAGTCGTATTCTGGACCGGGTATGGGGGTACGATTTTG
The DNA here is from genome assembly GCF_022531965.1 of Paenibacillus peoriae. Lineage (GTDB taxonomy): Bacteria > Bacillota > Bacilli > Paenibacillales > Paenibacillaceae > Paenibacillus > Paenibacillus polymyxa_D. Next base: position 374,856 of record NZ_CP092831.1, read on the forward strand.
GAGGCGAGGATAATATTGTTGAGGTGTACATTCGCTCCTTGCGTGAAAAACTCAAAGACAAGGAGCACCGGGTCATTCGTACGCTGCGCGGTGTGGGATACCGGGTGGATCTGCTATGAAGGCGGGCGGGAAAAGTCGGAGAAAATATGCACTCCGTTCTCTCCGATCCCAGCTTTTGGCCAGAACGTTACTCATTTTGGCTTTGTTGCTTGTATTGATTGGTTTTCTACAATATTTTCTGATGAAAGATTTTCTGTATCGCAGTCGGGCAGAAGCCATGAATACACAGCTGAATTCAATTCCTGCCGATTTATTGATTAAGGATTCGCAGGAAAAGAGCGGGGCTGGGGTAACCGTTCCTCAAGATGAGTCCAATCGAAGGAGTAATCGACCGGGACCGTTTCTGTTTTGGCCGGATATGTCGCTTGCTTCTATAGGTATAGACGGCACCTTCCAGAGCTTGTCCAATGAAAATGGACTTAAACCGCCGCGTCTCACCACTCAGCAGTATCAAGCAATGCAGCAGAGTAAGCGCATGCGTCACGGCTATCAATTAATCACGGATGCCCAGGGGAAAGAGCAACTGGTTGTATTCCGTCCGCTTGGTCCACCTGACCGTTCTTCCGGTTTACTTCAAATGGGCGTATCCACGACTTCTATGCAAGAGCAGTTGATTAACCAGCTCCGCACCTTTATTTTATTGTCTCTGATTGCACTTGCGATTGGGTTGGCGCTTATGCTTCCGGTGCTGCGCCGCACGTTGGTACCCCTTTCCAGGATGGTTGAGGCAGTCAAACGTATTGATGCCGGCAATCTGGCCGAGCGCTTTGATGCAGAGCAGGGGCAGTATGAGGTGGATCGTTTGGCGGTTTCATTTAACGGAATGCTGGAACGGCTGGAGCATTCTTTTGCAGCCGAACGGGAATTGCAGATGCAGATGAGACGATTTATTGCGGACGCCTCCCATGAACTGCGCACCCCGCTCACGTCTATTCACGGCTTCTTGGAAGTGTTGCTTCGTGGGGCTGCATCCAATCCGAAGCAGCTCCAATCAGCATTAGAAAGTATGTATGGTGAATCCAAGCGGATGAATAAGCTTGTCTCTGACTTGCTATTGTTGGCTAAGCTGGATCGAACACCGGAGTTAAAGCTGGAAGACATACCCCTAGATGCGTTGCTGCTGGAAATGAAACCGCAGCTTCTTATGCTAGCAGGTACACGTAAGGTGGTTTTTGATATGACGGCAGGTATACGGGTATTGGCAGAAGGGGATAAAATCAAGCAGGTCGTGCTCAACCTGTTTCACAATGCGGTTCAGCATACCGATATGGAAAGAGGTGTAATCCAGGTAAACCTGTCTGCAGGTAAGAAGTTGGTGGATATCCAAATTCGTGATAACGGGCCAGGCATGAGTAAAGAACAGCTGGAGCGGATATTTGAGCGTTTTTATCGTGGAGATGAATCGCGTACACGTAGCTCAGGCGGGGCAGGTCTTGGTCTGGCCATTACACAGTCTATCGTGGAAGCACACGGCGGGAGCATTACGGCCGAAAGTATCCCGGGAACGGGAAGTGTATTCAAAGTAACGCTACCTTTAGTGGGAACAGTATAGTATTGCAGATTATGGCGTAACATAAAAATAGCCTCCCGAACCGCAGCTTTGGTTATAACACGGCTCGGGGGGCTTTTTAATTGTTAGTTAATCAGCGAAGCTTTTTGTAAGAGCACATGCAGCACCTTGGCAGATGCCTCACGGGTTGTAGGTGCATTCGGCTGGAAGTAGGAGGAGCCTTTAATCGCTTCCCCGTTGATGATGCCTGCTGCACTTACTTTTTCAATACTGTCCTTGGCGTAGCCTGCAAAGGATGAAGCATCATGGTACGGTGTGCGTGCAGGACCATCGGCTGCTGCTTTGATTTGAAGCAGATCTACAGCTTTACCCAGCACGACAGCAATTTCTTGACGACTGATATTAGCATTCGGATCGAACTTGTCGCTGCTGCGGCCCGTAATCAATCCAGCTTCATAAGCGGCTGCCACATCGCCGGAGTACCAGCTACCTGCCGGGATATCACTGAATGGTCCAGCAGTACCTGGTGTCAGGCCGAGTGCTCGGGTTACCAGGGCTGCAAATTCTGCACGTGTCACGTTTTTCTTCGGTGAGAAAGTCGTGTCGGTCGTGCCGTTAATCAGCAACTTGTTTGCCAGCGATTGAATTTCGGATTGGGCATACGACGATGAGATATCTTCAAAGCTAACGGGACGTGTCGCCGCTGCATACGTCGAGAAGCCCGGACGGCTTACCTTGACGACGGTAGATCCATCAGCCTGCTTGGTGAAGACGGATGGAACGGGATAAACATTTCCGTTTGCCGTATAGAGTACACCGGCTGTATTAGAATCAATTTGACCAGGTACGGTAAAGGATCTGCTAATAAACTGTCCTGGAGCAACTTTGAGCGATTGACTCTTGCCACCAGTGACAATGTTAGCTTCAAATCCTACCGGGGTGCCGATCACATTGGAGCCTTTCAACTTGCCTGTAAATGTACCGCTCGCCTCTGCCTGGCTGCTGATGATCACTTCAATGCCTGCACCAGCAGGAACATTTTTCAGAGCGGATACTGGCAAAGCCAGAGAGGAGCCTGTATTGCTTACAATCAAGCTGCTTCCTGCTGCAGCCTTGCCCAGCGTTACCAGTTGTGTGGAAGTGAGCGATGCTTTCGTCGTTTGGCCTGCTTGGCTAGTAGCCGACAGTACAATAGCTGTCGGGCTGGAACCTGCTGCTGTCACGGCAGCCTGCAAATCTGCATCGGTTACTGTCAGCGACTGTACATTATTGTTCAATGCAACGGCTGTAGTGACAGTTTTAACAGCCTGTCCTTGCTTCACTACGCTTTGAAGTGAAGGAGCAGATGTAGGAACAGGGGGGGATGTGTTCGTTGCAGCAGAAGGTGTAGTATTGCTTCTGCCGCCACCTCCGCCTCCACCACTACCGCTGGATGCGGCGCTATTATCCACACGAATAGCTTTAGTGGCGGTGAACAGTTTAGGGCCATCGGTATTGCGTTCAACTTCGCCCTTTTCATTCAGTTCAGGAGAACTGACTTCCAGCTTGTACACGCCATCTTTCAAGTGTTGAATAACGGGTTGACCATTAGCATCCAGCACAGGCTTGCCATTGTCATCTAATTCCACGTAACTTCCGTCAATACCCTTAAAGGAATATACGCCTTGTTTGAGGCGAGCGTTAGCTCCTTGTTCTTTGGAAGTCGTTATTCCATCAATCAGACCGATCAATTTATCATCTACGCCGTATACATAAAGCGCGATCTGGTTGGTTTTATCTGTGGTCAGGCGGAAAGCCAAATCTGTTGAGCGCTGAGCACCTGTCCGACTTGGGTAAATAATCGGGTTGGTAACACTCAGGTCCTGTAAGCCAAAGCCTGTCGTTGGGTTTTCTTTGCCCACATGAACGACGAACGGCAAATGTAGTGTTGGCAGTCCGGCGCTTTTCAGAATAACTTCCCCTTCATATACACCTGTGGCTGCACCCGAATTTGGTTGCACAGACAGGAAGAACGGTTGCGATTTACCCGGTTCTGCCGAAATTGCTCCATTCGCGCCAACACCTTGCAACTGAACGGCAATGTTGCTCACGTCAGGTGTAGCAATCGGCTTAGTTGGATCAGAGGTTACATTATCATGTAACACGGTGCTGGCTTCATATTGCACAGTGTTAGCCGACAAGTTTTTGAGTTGAAGCTGAATCTGCTTCGCATCACTACCAGGTCGTAACACCCCGAAGCTGGCGGAAGGATTGTAATTCACAACCTCCTGCCGATTAAAGTTTTTGTCGAGAATCGTAATCTTTTCGACGGTTTCCAGCAGGGCTGGCGTCTGAATCGCATTAGCGATGTTTACAAGGCCTGCACCTTGGGAATACACATCATATTGGATTTTATCCTCATCAAAGAGTGTAACCGAAGTGTTTGCCAGAGCAGCGCGGATATCAAACGGTGTCCAGTTCGGATGTTGCTGCTTCAGCAACACGGCAAGTCCAGCCACATGCGGAGATGCCATACTCGTTCCGTTGCTGCGTTTGTAAGCTTGCTCATAGGATGCATCCGGATAGAACTTGGCGAAGGCAGGGTAGGTTGACATGATGCTAACCCCTGGTGCGCTCACGTCCGGCTTGATGCTCAGCAGTTCATCGCCATTGGGTCCGCGGGAGCTAAATCCGGCCATGGTATTACCAGGATTGTCAGTACGATGATACTCTTCTCCAAAAGCAATAAAAAATTTTTGTTTGTGGTTTTGGCTTTCAATGATTTGTCTTGCCAGTGCTCTACCTTCTTTTCCTGTCATGTCAAAGGTAGGGATATAATCTACATTGTCTCCTTGATTCGAATTAATGTAACCATCGTAACCAGGGATAGCTTCACTCAGATTGGCTCGTGTGCTGTCGCCAGATTTCGCTTGACCATTAAAAATAATAATAGCCTTTGCACCATTTTGTTGTGCGTTTGCGATCTTGTCTACGAAGCCCAAGACGCCACGCGATACGATCACAACCTTATCTTTTACATCTTTAGAAGTGAAATCATCTGGATATCCCAAATTGGCATAAACCAATTCCAATGGTTCTGTCCCCATAATAGAAGAAAAATCTTCATGAAAAGTTTGCCAAGCCATCATATTAAAATTGTAATAGGTATCTGATGTAACTGTTAAAGGCTTTTCATCATTACCATAGGTTACAAGATTGACGGATGCTTTATTTGAATAGCTATGGCTCGGGGAAGTGGCTGCACCGACGGAAATCGCCAGCTGTGATGTTGCGGGAGAACCCATGGAATAAAAGTAGGGTCCTTGTTGGGCCGCATTACCATTCGCTATGACCGCGACTACGCCGGAAAGTACAGCATTATTAATAGCAATGGAATCCGGGGAGTTCGGGTCCTTTTCGGAATCCGAGCCCAGCGACAGGTTAATGACGTTCATACCATCTTTGACAGCACGTTCAATACCATCAATGACCTGTGCGGAGGAACCGGAGGAGCGACCCGTCTTGGTATTGCGTCCAAGCACTTTATACACGTATAAGTCCGATTTATAGGCAATACCCTTTTGCACAATATCCGAGGATTTATTGGCGGCTTTACCAGCAATTGTGCCAGAGACGTGAGTACCATGTGTCGTTCCGCTAAAACCTGTGCCGAATGGATCATTCTCCTTTTCGAGGAACGGTTCCTCGTAAGGGTCGTTGTCCTGTTCAAAAGAGTCATATCCGCCTTTGTAGGCTTCTTTCAAGTCCGGATGCTCATAATCGATACCGGTATCAATAACCCCGACCTTGATTCCCGCGCCATTCAATCCTTTGGCCCAGGCTTCAGGAACACCAATCTGGTCCAGCGGTGCGTTATCATAAGTGGCTTCACTGGCTGTAAGTGTTGGCGGGTCCTGTACGGGGATGGAATAATACGTTTTGTTTTCATGAATGGATTTTACGCCTGGCAGTTTAGCCAGTTCTGGAATCTTATTGGCTGGCAGTGTGACCTCCAAGCCGTTAAGCACCGTGTTGTACTGGTAATTCACCTGAAGAGAAATACCATGCTCAGCGGCTTGGTCTACGAACGTAGTTTGCTCAGTGGCAATCGCGGATTCCGCTTTTTGCTCAGATTGAGCTGTAAAAGCTTGGACGCCTGAACGTGCTGCATATTTGTCCACGGCTAAGGGCTCACCATCAAGCTGTACGATGACTCTGACCTGACGGGAAGAATCTGTGCTGAGCTCTGGCGAAATGAAGGCCGGAGCCGCCTCAATAGTCAATGCTTGCTGAGCTTCCAGAAATGAGTTGATTTGCAGATCTGCGCTAGCAGCAGAACTGACAGACGGCAGAGACAAGCTTACCGTCAAGGCAAGAGCGAGTGATACGACAGGTATTTTTTGCAAAATGATCGGCTTTTTCAAAGATTTCCCTCTTTTCAATCAAAATATGATATCTCTACATACTAGGATTTGAAGCCACTGCCGTTATTCTCACGCCTCCCTTAATATCTAAAATAATAGAATTGACCACTGGTGACTAACTTGCCAGTTTTGAGGCATATCTTACCATATTGGTGGGATATATTACTATATGTTTTTTATATTTTTAGAAAAAATAAGGTTAACATTACATGTAGATTCCATGGAATTGTTATGAATTTACTAGATTATTTTTGAAAACAATCGAAGAGGAATGGGAGAATGCGAGATTTAATGATATAATCTGCATTGGAATTGTTGAGGTTTCACAATCATGTAAAATGCCTAAGGCAAAGGAGTCGATTATGTTGGCAAAAACATTGATTTTCGGGCATAAAAATCCGGATACGGATACCATTTGCTCAGCTATTGCTTATGCAGACTTAAAAACCAAACTGGGCGCGGACGTAGAGCCGGTTCGTCTGGGCGAGGTGAACGGGGAAACGCAGTATGCACTGGATTATTTCAAAGTGAGCGCGCCACGTCTGGTTGAGCAGGTTGCTGCTGAAACGGACAACGTCATTCTGGTCGATCATAATGAACGCCAGCAAAGCGCCGCTGATATTGACAAGGTACGTGTAACTGAAGTCATCGACCATCACCGGATCGCTAACTTTGAAACAAGCCAGCCGTTATACTTCCGCGCTGAGCCAGTGGGTTGCACAGCCACCATTTTGAACAAGCTCTACAAGGAAAATGGTGTAGCAATTCCGAAAGATATCGCAGGTCTAATGTTGTCCGCGATTATTTCCGATTCTCTGTTGTTTAAATCCCCAACCTGCACGGATCAAGACGTAGCTGCTGCTCGTGAACTGGCTGAAATTGCTGGTGTGGATGCAGATCGTTACGGATTTGACTTGCTTAAAGCGGGAGCTGACTTGAGTGGTCATACCATTGAACAGTTAGTAAGTCTGGATGCCAAAGAATTTCAGATGAATGGTCGCAAAGTGGAAATTGCTCAAGTGAACGCAGTAGACGTAAACGATGTGTTGTCCCGTCAAGCTGATCTGGAAGCTGCATTGGCCCAAACCATTGAAGCTAAAAATCTTGATCTGTTCTTGTTCGTCGTAACAGACATTGTGAACAGTGATTCCATTGGTATTGCGCTGGGAAGCCAAGCCCAGGCAGTTGAAAAAGCCTATAATGTTCAGTTGGACGACAATAAGGCTGTTCTGAAAGGCGTCGTATCGCGCAAATCGCAAATTGTACCTGTATTGACTGACGCTTTTAACAGTTTGTAATGATAAATAATAAGCCTCCTGAACCCGACTGCATAATGGCAGTGGCAGCAGGAGGCTTATTTTTATTTCTTCAGTTCTGCCAGACGTCTCCGATGCGGAACTCAAATGCCAATTTCAACTTCAGCGCTGCCCATCATGAAACCGCTACCATGAAAAATGAAGAATACAGGGAGTGGATGATCCTTTCTTTCCGATGTACTTTGGGAGAATACGAAGGTTTGAAATCGGACGCAGCACCCATTCTGCCAGCAGATATGCGGGCAAGTTTGACGAACAGTTTTTGCCTCAGTCTTCGCACCATTTTTCTCTCTTCTCTCTGGAGTCGGTTAGACGCGAACCTTTGACATCTTCAAACGCAGAACGTACGCGTGACAAATAGGTTTGGAACTGACAGATTTCCGACTCACTAAAGTCTGACATCAGACGTGAAGCCAGCCCTACGAAAAAGGGATCCATCTGTTGAATTTTACTTTTTCCTTTATCGTTCAGGGACACGAACACTCCCCGCTTGTCATTGGGATCGTCATATTTATTAATGAATCCCTCTTGTTCGAGAGAAATAACCATGGAACTGATTGCTGCCCGGCTTACACCCATCTTTTCAGCCAAAGCAGAAGGAGAAGACATTTCATCTCTTTGTGCTGAAAGTACACAAAGCGCGATATATTGCCCGTAGGAGAGACCAAATTCACGTGAACGCTTCTCCATGTTTTTACGTATTTCATAAGTTATGGAAAATAAATCTACCAAAACACCAATTGGTTTATTGCCACCTGGAAAGAGATTATAGGCCAGTTGACGAATTTCGGAGTCCAAAAAAAAGAACATGCGATCCACCTCGATGTAGTTAATTAGTTAACTGTAATTTAATTAACCACTGGTTGCAATGATTTATACAAACTTTGTTCCGCATTTTTTGAAAATATATCTGTAAAACGTCACATCCAGGGGCCGATACACTGATCGAGGTCCTGATTCACAAAGGCTTGTATGGAGGGCTGACGCAGGGTACGTCCTTCTTGCCACCGCCACTCACTATATTGAACCTTGGCGGTATACATGGGTTGCACCCAAAACGCATCTTGATGCCGATCCGGTTTATTGCTAAAGGGTCGTTCCGATATGGTATGTGGTAGCAGGCGCTCGGTAAGCTGACGCCAATCTTCCCGAGTCAGCTTGCCCGTACCCACATGCCCGATATAGCGCAGCATTCCTTGTTTATCATATTGGCCCAGCAACACAGCGTTGATAATGCCTCCGTTCAGGGTATAGCCACCGATAACGGCAATGATATCGCCATAATTTTTGACCTTGAGCCATCGTCCGTCCTTTCCGCCCAATGTGTACGGACTATCCAGCTTTTTACACACAATACCTTCCATTCCTTGGCTGCACATAACCTGAAATAGAGCTTGTCCATCAGGATGAGCGGGAGCCAGTTGAATCCGTTCATTCGGTATGATGATCTGATGCAGCAGTTCAAGCCTTTCCTGTAACGGTTTAAGATGAACCCACTCCCCGTTCAGATAAATAATATCAAACAACATGTAAGTAGCAGGCACAGCTTCATAGGCTGACTGAATTCGATCCGTCCGACGAATCAGATCCCGTCGCATAATTTCATGGAACGATGGTTTACCGTCGGCACCGAGTGCGATCATTTCCCCGTCCAATATGACCGAATCAGCCTTGCAGTAGGAGGGGAAGAGAGCAAGCTCCGGGTATAAAAGCGTTCGTTCGTGCTGTTTGCGGTTGAACAGGCGTGTGCTGCCCTGGTTGTGATACGTCAAAATTCTCGTACCGTCCCATTTTATTTCGTAACGCCAAAGGCCTGTTGCATCTACAGGTACTTTTTCGCTCAGTTCCGGTTCAAACGGGATGACGGGTTTTATTTCTGTACGCAACGCAGCACCTCCCTTGCCTTTATATGAATAAATATAGTGTCGACGATAGATCTTATTTTATGTATCAGGATTTTGCAAAATTTGATTCCAGTCGCTCCGAAGTGCAAGATATAGACGAACTAAACCATTTCGATCTATATCTTGTTCATTGGAAGTCGCTTATGGGATTTTTGCAAAATCCTCGTATGTGATGTTTCTCTGATCCCTAAATAGGGGAATGATAAGAATATCTAGCGTCGGCATGAAGTGATTGCATTAATTCGTTAGCATGAGTTTTACGGGATTTTCTTCAGTCAGAAAGGGGATTGGTCTCATGAGACAAATTCGCGAGGAGGACCATGCAGTAGTCATGGTGGATGATGGACAGGTAGTTGCAGAAGTAGGTTATAAATCCGTAGATGACCACTCATTGGTCATTGACCATACATTTGTATCCGAGCAGTTACGGGGTCAAAAAATTGGCAAGGAGCTCATCGACAGAGTGGTTGAGATGGCAAGAAATCAGCATAAAAAGGTTATCCCTGCTTGCTCGTACGCACTTGCTCTGTTCAAGCGCCATAAAGAATACAGTGACGTGTGGCAGCAATGAATATGGATCATCAAGGCTGCTTAACTGCATAACCGACACAACACCGGAGCGGGTAATCAGACTCTTCCGGTGTTTTTTTGTGTGCATAAAGCTTTTAAAAAGAATGCATTCTACCGTTGATATAGGGAAACAAAGGGCTATCCTCAAATGTTGAAGCACATTTCTTGCCGGATGGCTGTGAAATTGTTCATACTGTTGTCACTTCACAGGCTAACTATGAGTTCTATATAATATATTATGGTTATGACCGCAAAAATAATGAAAACCTGAATTTAAACGAAGGAGACGCTCATGATGAATAAAGCGAGTGAGGACAAGCAGTACGTTCCAACGAGCAATCGTAATTTTACAACCTTGATTATCACCGTTTCCATTATAGCCAACGTGATTATTTTGCTGCTATTCTTTTCGCCGATCGGATACCAGGGGAGTGTCAGTTTTGATCTCACTATTTTCCCAAGGTTGAATGCGATTTTTAACAGCTTCACGTTTATTTTCCTGGTGGCTGCATTGGTTGCTATTTTCAAGAAGAACATCAAGGTGCATAAAACCTTTATTCTGCTGGCCTTTGCCAGTACCGTTTTATTTTTATTTTCCTACCTGACCTTTCACTACATTTCGCCGGAAACTGCAAAATATGGCGGTGTGGGTATCCTTCGTCCGATTTACTTTACATTGTTGATTTCGCATAGCATACTGGCTGCGATTATTGTACCGCTGGCACTGTTCACGGTTGTATGGGGATGGACGATGCAGGTAGCAAAACATCGTAAGATTGCGCGCTGGACGATGCCAATTTGGCTATATGTGAGTTTGACCGGGGTATTGGTGTACGTTTTCATGGCCCCATACTATTAATAGATGTGAACCCTTTGATGGGTTGATTTAGGGAAATGGCGTCTCTGCTGAAGAGGCGTCTTTTTTGTATCCAATAAAAGAAAAATTATTCCTTCTAAATTTATTTTATTAAAAAAACGTTCCTTCTATAACGGTATTTCTGCTATAATTTGCCTTAATCAACTAAGAACAAGGGGGTCACCATGTGACAAAGAAAGCGAAAGGCAGGTTACGGTTGCTTGTATCTATGCTGGCGCTGGTTGTACTGCTGAGCAGCTGCGGTGGTGGAGGATCAAAGTCGGAAAAGGTTGACGGAGGGAAAGTAACACTGCAATTTTGGACCATTGCACTACAACCTACATTTACCCCGTATTTCAATCGGGTGATTGCCGATTATGAGCAGAAGAACCCCAATGTCAAAATTGACTGGAAGGATTACCCTTATGACGCAGTAACCAACAAGCTGTTGACAAGTATCGCTAGCAACAGCAGTCCGGATGTAGTTAATCTCAATACAGAATTTGCTAGCCAAATGGGCTCCAAGGGTGCGGTTGTTGATATGAACGAGCATTTGTCGCCCGAGGAAAAGGCTGCTTATTTCGAGGGTATTTATAATTCCACAGTCATTAACGGTAAAGCTTATGCGCTACCCTGGTATACCGGTACAGAAGTGCTTTACATGAATACAAAGCTGGTCAAAGCCGCCGGATTGGACCCTGCTCATCCGCCCAAAACCCGGGAGGAATTGTCTGAATGGGGCCGTCAGATCAATAGAAAAATTGGCAAGGCAGGCTATGCTCAGCAGCTTGTATCCAAGCTTTTCGCTGTGGACGGCATTCCTATTCTAAATAAAGAAAAGACAGCGGCGGCGTTCAATACACCAGAAGCAGTCACCATGATTGATAATCTAAAAAAACAGATGGAAGATGGCGTTGTACTCAAGGAAGACGCTGACTTCTCACAACAAGTGAAATATTATGCCGGCGAGCAGGTTGCTTTCGAGCTGGCAGGCCCCACGTTCATCAATTTTATCAAAACGGCAGCGCCAGACGTTTATAAGAACACAATTGCTGTCCCTGTCCCAACTGGCAAAGCCGATGTGCGGCTCTCCAACTCTATGGACTTGGTCGTACCTGCTAAGTCTGTACATGTGGACGAAGCAGTGAAATTTGCTGTTTTCTTGACAAACGCAGAGAGTCAAACTGCTTTTTCTAAAGCGGCGAATACACTACCTTCCACGAAAGACTCCATTAAGGATCCATATTTTACTCAGTCTGACAAATCATTAGAAGCACAAGCCAAGGTAGTATCCGCGCAAAGTTTGGATAAGGCGACAGATTATATGGTTGGTGTGCCCAATGCCAAAGATGTGAATAGTGCCATCGCGCGAGCCTTGCAAAATATTTTATTGAACGGAAGAGATACGAAGGAGACGCTAACTGCTCTGGAGCAGGAAGTAAACGATATTTTAAAGCAATAGGTTTGACAGGGGGGAGTGAATACTCCCCTGTTCATTTATCGAAATCAGGTGGTGATGCAGCATGATCAAATGGTTGAGGTCGGAGTCTTTTACGGCCTGGGCTTTTATGACGCCGGGACTGTTATTGCTTGCCGTCTTTGTATTTTGGCCTATTATTTACAGCATTCCGCTGGCATTGACAGACTACTCTGTCATATCAGATACCCATTTTGTCGGTTTGAATAATTTTGAAGCGGCGTTTAAGGACCGTAACTTTCTTATTTCGATTTGGAACTCATTGTTGTACGTGCTCATTGTCCCCTTTCTCCAAATTTTCTCCATCCTGATGGCCGTGCTTGTGAACAGCCGTATTCCGGGAATCAAAATATTCCGCACGACCTACTACATCCCTGTTGTGACTTCAATGGTAGCTGTAGCCTTAATTTGGAGCTGGCTGTTGGGCAATAACAGCGTAGTGAACTACTTGCTCATACAGATCGGCCTGATTAGCAAAGACATACACTGGTTATCGGACAGCAACTTGGCCTTGTATGTACTGATGTTCATCACAATGTGGAAGGGACTCGGGTATTATATGATGCTCTATCTGGCTGGATTACAAAACATTCCTCAAGATCTGTACGAAGCCGCTAGAGTCGACGGTGCAAGCCGATGGCGTCTGATTGTTCATATTACTCTTCCACTGCTAAGACCTTACGTTCTGTTCTGTACCCTTATATCACTCATGTCAGCTATCCGCGTATTTGATGAAGTATATGTACTAACCAAGGGTGGACCGGGAACGGCCACGTTGACATCGAGCTTGTATATTTTTCAAAAGGGGATGGAGCAGTTTAATTTTGGGTATGCTTCAGCGCTTGGCTTAATTGTCGGTGCAATGATTGCCGTACTTAGTATTATCGTATTCCGATTCAATAGGAAAGGTGGTGTCAATCCCTATTGATGAATCTAAAGGATGACAAATTGCTATGCTCATCTCTTCCTAAAAAGGAAAGTAGCCGCAGCATGCGCAGTCTCGCCCGAATGCTGAGAATGACGGTCATCTACATGCTTCTAGTGCTACTCGCCCTCTTTTTAATGGGACCGTTCCTCTGGCTGCTCAGCGTATCCCTCATGCCAGGCCGTAACATTTTTTCAACGCCGCCCGCTATTTTTCCGACCTTTATTAATTTCGACAACTATGTTCAGGTGTGGCAGTTCATGAATTTCCCGAAATATATGCTGAATACGGTCATCATTACGGTGTTGGGCGTTGTGCTCAATGTGGTACTCGCCAGTCTGACAGGATATCCCTTGGCTGTGTTTCGTTTTAAGGGTAAAAATCTGGTGTTTACGCTGCTGATTGCCACGATGATTATTCCTTCCTACACCGCATTTATTGTGCATTATCTGACCATTCAAGGGCTTCATCTGGGCAATACATATTTGGGTGTAGTGTTGCCTGGGGCAGTCTCCGTGTTCAACATTTTTCTGATGCGACAGACGTTTATTCATATTCCCACCGATGTACGTGATTCCGGTAAAATGGACGGCGCTTCGGAGTTTCGAATTTGGTGGCAGCTGGTGCTTCCGCTGGTCAAGCCAGCGCTTGCTGTAATTTCTCTGTTGGAGGCGATGTCGTTCTGGAACAGCTTTCTGTGGCCTATCGTTATTTTGAACGATACGGAGCTATATCCGCTAGCAGCTGCGCTCACGTATCTCAACGGTCAATTTGCCTATAACTTCGGCTGGATTGCTGCCGGCACAATGATTTCGGTACTGCCGATCATTATATTGTTCCTGTTTACACAGCGCTACTATATGGAAGGTTTGGCGGGAGCGGTAAAAGGATAGCCAGTAGTCACGGCTACGAAGAGCCTGTGAATGGAAGGAGACGATTGCGATGGAACTGTCCGAAGGAACGGGGCCTTATTCGAGTGTAGGGCTAGCACCGCAGGAGATTCAATATTATTTTCGTGATGTGTATGACAGCGGGGAAAGGCTGGTTATCTCCGAACCGCGACTGATCTGTGAACTGTCCTCTCGCTTTGCAATGAATCAGGAGTATGAAGGTGTGCTGGACCCTGAGGGACCGATCAAGCTTATTGTACCTCCAGGACCGGGTGTACCGACTGAAACACGGGGAAGCGTACAGTTGGTGCTCGAATATGACGGAACGCTTGCTGCAGACGGATATCGGTTGGACATTCAGAAGGACGGGCGAATTGAAGTCCATGCTTCCAATAAAAGAGGGCTCAAATACGGCATGGATGCCCTGCATCTCCTGCTTCAAGTGGAACAGGAGCGATGTACTTTGCCGGTGATGTCTATTCGGGATGAGCCTTCCTTCCCGGTCAGAGGAATTATTGAGGGCTTTTACGGGAAACCGTGGAGTTTCGCGGATCGGCTGGATGCCGTTCGGTTTATGGCTACGCATCGGATGAACACATTCATGTATGCCCCCAAGGATGATCCATATCATCGTGAGCTATGGAGAGAGCCGTACCCTGAGGATACGTTTGCCCAGATTTGCGAATTGAAGGAAGCCTGCGAACGGCATGAGGTTGATTTTCATTATTGTATCAGCCCAGGGAACGACCTGAGCTTTGGCAGTGATGAAGATTTCCTCAAATTGACGGAAAAGCTGGCGGCCGTGATTGCGATTGGCGTACGTCATTTTTCTGTATTAATGGATGACATTGACTATGTACTCAAAGGGGAAAATCGACACTTGCTGGGCCGCTCGGGTCACGCTCATGTCTTTTTGACGAACAAGGTTCATACATGGCTGGCTGAGCGGCTGCCTGAATTTACCCTGACGGTCTGTCCTTCGGAATATTGGTCGTATTGGGATACCGAATACAAAAAGGATTTCCGTGAGCGGCTGCATCCGGAGATTAAGGTGTTCTGGACGGGGTACTTTGTTTTTGCTCCACAGATTAGTCGCGAGCACGCCGCTGATAATCATGCATTCTTCGGGCATGAGCTGTGGCTGTGGGATAACATCCCGGTGAATGATTGTGACCATGATCGGTTATTCCTTGATCCGCTGCGCGGACGATATTCCGGGCTACCAGACTGTGGACATACCGGTATGGTGGCCAACCCGATGAATCAGTGGGAATGCTCCAAAGTGACGCTCATTACGATGTCCCACTATATGTGGAACAGTGAACGGTATATGCCTGAGCGATCTTGGAAATGGGCTGCGCGGCAGTTAGCAGGAGAGCGTGCGGATGAACTGATGTTTTTCTGTCGTCAAAACAGGAACAGCCGACTAGGCTGCAACACGTACGAGGACGTGGACCTTGCTTTGCAAATGCTCGATATCCCTGCACTGGATATGTACTTTGAGCGGCTGCTTCAGGCCGTGAACGTCCTACGGAGCGTGCCTGCCGGTGATCCAGCGGCAGGATTCGTGTCCCAGGCCGCACCGTGGCTGGAACGTGCCGAGCTGGATGCGGGCCTGTGGCAGGTGTTGCGTCAAGCTGCGCTCAGCAGCGAGCGACAGGACGATGCACAGTCGAGCGGCACGCCGAGGGAAGCTGTTGACGAGCAAGAGCCGTCACCTCTGACAGACGAAATCGTAGGAGAACTGCGAAGCGGTATCACTGCTTGCTTAGAAGCGGAGGCTCGGCTGGGTAGCAATCCGGCGATCCGTGCTGCTGCGCAGTGGGGTTATGTCGATCAGGACGAACAAGGAAAATATCGGCTGATTTTGTGAGTATTTGCGCTGGATTAAGCAACCAAGGCAGCATAGCTGCCCTGAAAATAATCATTTGCCGTTAGGATAACGGTAATTTTCAGGAGAGGTGGAACGTATGGTGAAGCCCAAAACCCGATTACTTTTTATACCGCTGGATGAGCGGCCCTGTAATTATCAATTTCCTTATTTACTGGCACAGGGCACAGACTTTGAGATGGAGCGGCCCCCATTAGAATGGATGGGACAAAAGAAAACCCATGGCGATACGATCAGACTATGGGCATGGCTCGAAGAACGCGCAGCGGCGGCTGATGGAGCCATTGTTGCGATGGATACGTTGCTGTACGGAGGAATCGTACCTTCTCGACTACACAGTATGTCGAGCGAGCAGGTCAAAGATAGAGTGAATCGGCTTCGCAGGCTAAAACAGCTATATCCGCAACTGACCCTGTATGCATTTCAACTGATTATGCGCTGTCCGCAATATTCTTTGGCTGATGAAGAACCGGATTACTATGCCGATTGGGGTCGTGAGATATTCAGAAAGGGCTTCATTGAGCATCGTCAGGAGCTGGGGATTGCTACCGCAGAAGAGTTACTCGAATTAGCTGATATCAACGAGCGTCTGCCAATGGAAATATTGGATGATTACCTAGGGCGTCGCCATGTGAATTTGGAGGCCAATGAAGTTGCGCTGGATCTCGTAGCAGAAGGTATCATTGATTTTATGATCATCCCACAGGATGATTCGGCTCCCTACGGCTATACCGCCAAGGATCAGCAGCGGCTAAGAAGTCGTATTTCTGAGCTTGGGCTGGATTTGAATGTATACATGTACCCGGGGGCAGATGAAGTGGGTTGTACGTTGCTGGCTCGTTGGGTTAACAAGATGAATAATGTAGTCCCACTGGTGTATCCCCGATTGTCTGCTTTGCAGGGGGCATTCGTAGTACCGCTTTTTGAAGATCGCTATTTTTACGAAACCTTAAAATATCAGATTATGGCGGCAGGTGGGCTGATCGCTTCCTCAGCAACGGAGGCTGATTTGATTTTGTTGGCTAACACACCTGGTGACACGATGGCAGAGGCTTCATCCCAGCAGCGTGCAATGACCGGATATGATGTGCATCGGAATGTAGTAGAGCTGGTTGAGTACGGTTCTTATATGCTGCAATATGCAGGTCAAAATGTTGCAGTTGCTGATGTGGGCTACGCCAACGGCGCAGATCTCAAGCTACTTAGACTATTGAAGCAAAAAGGACTGCTTTTTAAGCTGGCGGGTTATGCAGGCTGGAATACCAGTTCTAACACGCTGGGCACCGTCATTGCCCAGTCCATGCTGTATACCCACTATGGCTCTACGGAGGAACATTTGGATTTTCTGTCGCTGCGCTACGCCGAGGATGCCTGTTATTGCGCTGTGGTACGTACGGCTATGAATAACGGAATTGTGGAGCAGATGGGTTTTACCAAGTTTATGCTCGATGGACCGAGAGGCTCGGTAGCTGCGGTTATTCGCGGACGGCTGGAGCAGGCGCTCAATGAATATGTGAACGGGCCGGAAGGCCGCGTGGAAATTATAGATTGCTACATGCCGTGGAACCGCACCTTTGAAGTCGCATTAACCGTACGGCATCATGCTGAGAAGAGAGGGTGATTCCTATGGGAATGGAAGGTGTATTATCCAAAGTTCAGCACGGACTGATCGTGTCCTGTCAGGCGCTACCAGGCGAACCGTTACATGGAGCAGATTCTATGGTCAAAATGGCGCTTGCCGCACAGCAGGGTGGAGCTGTGGCGATACGCGCCAATGGCGCATCGGATGTACGTGCGATTAAACAGGCAATTTCTCTACCAGTGATTGGCTTGGTTAAGCGGGATTATGATGATTCTGATATTTACATTACGCCTACCCTTCGTGAAATGGAGGAACTGGTGGAGGCAGGCGCGGATATCATTGCGCTGGATGCCACATTACGACCGCGCCCAGCGGGATGCAAGCTGAAGAGGCTCATAGATTATGCCCATGAGCAGGGAGTCACTTCCATGGCAGATATATCGACACTGGAGGAGGCACTTCATGCGGCCTCCCTTGGCGCAGACTGCGTATCCACCACGTTATCCGGGTATACGCCGTACTCTGCTCAGATTGAGGGTCCTGATCTGGAGCTGGTTCGGAGAGCGTCGGAACTGGTTCCCGTTCCTTTAATTGCAGAGGGCAAAATCTATGATCCTGCGCAGGTTGAGGAAGCATTCCGAATGGGAGCACATGCAGTGGTTGTAGGCTCGGCGATTACCAGACCCCAATTGATTACGCAGCGGTTTGCCGATGCCGCAAGGAAGGCAGTGAAATGCATCTATGGAGATGAACGACCGAATTAAAACGTATTATCCTTCATTAACGAAATCGGAGCAGAAAGTTGCCTTGTGCGTACTGGAGCATCCCGCAGACATCATATATTTCTCTGTGACGGAGCTGGCGGATTTTGCAGGTACAGGCGAAACGACCGTCATGCGCTTTTGTCGGAAGATTGGTTTCAGAGGTTATCAGGATTTCCGACTGTCCCTAGCGCAAAACCAGACTTATCGTAAAACTGATATGGGCGAGGAGAACATCGACCCAGATGACGAACAAGATATTACGCGTACGGTGTATCACAACATGCTCGATATTTTGCACTCCAGTATGGGGCTGCTGGACCATTCAGAGCTTGGTCGTGCGATTGCGTGTCTCGATCAAGCGGGCTATGTTCAATTTTTCGGCGTAGGTGCTTCGGGGATTTCCGCGCAGGATGCTAAAAACCGTTTCTTACGCATCGGGCGTCGCGCCGAGGCTGTGGCAGACGGACATATTCAGTCGATGATGGCGGTGTCCATGAACCCGGGTGATGTGGCTATCGGCATTAGTGTATCAGGAAGTACGCTGGATACGAACGATATGCTGTATAAAGCCAAGCAAAACGGTGCAACTGTTATCGCAATTACAAATTATGCGAAATCACCCATTACCTCCATTGCAGATATCGTGTTGCTAACAGCGGGCAAAGAAGCGCCGATAGAAGGTGGTTCAATCGGTGCTAAAATCTCACAACTATTCGTGATTGACCTCATCTGCGAAGGGCTTGCTCGCAAGCACACGAGTCACACCAAACAGATGAAGGAAAAAACAGCGAGGGCCGTTATTGAACGAAGCTATTGAGATTTTTCAGTTGTGAATTGAAAACTGTGCGTTTCGACAGGTTCAATGACTTGTGTTTGTGGTGCTTATGAATGGCTATTTCATGTATTGCTATTAATAGAGGGTTTGTACAAAGAGCTAGTAAGCTTTTATGTAGGTAACAAGGAGGTTGGTGTGGTGGCAGCTGCTGTGAACAGAGTCATTGGAATCGACATTGGGGGCACATCGGTGAAGGCCGCCATAGTGGCACGGGACGGATCGGTGCTTGATGAAATCCGGCTGGATACGGACGCTTCCCGGGGACGTGAATGGGTATTGTCGCAGGTGTCAGAATCTGTGCTCGGACTGTTGCGTTCTTTTGGAGATACCAGCCTCGGTGCCCATATAGATGTAGGCGCTCTTGGCATTGCTACTGCTGGCAGAGTAAATGTGGAGAGCGGCGAAGTTGTGTATGCCACAGATAACCTACCTGGCTGGCAAGGTACATCCTTAGTAACATGGGCTAGGGAAAAACTGGCTTTACGAGCGGTTGCTGATAATGATGCGAACGCCGCTTTACTTGGAGAAGCGTGGCAGGGAGCGGGGAAGGGCAAGCGACGCTTGGTGATGCTCACGTTGGGAACAGGTGTCGGAGGTGCATATATGGAAAATGGCCTCTTGTGCAGAGGGGCTCATTGGAGCGGCGGTGATTGGGGGCACAGTATTCTATTCCCCGGAGGACACCCCTGTAATTGCGGAAGAAAAGGGTGCGCCGAGCAATATGTATCGGGGAGCGCCCTCTTACGTCGAGGTAGGGAACACGTCGGTAAATTGTACCGCTCGGGAAACGAGATTGTGAAAGAGGCCGTTCACGGTAACCAGGAGGCAATTCAGGTGCTGGATGATTACACCGCAGATTTAGCTGTACTTCTAGCTAACATCTCAGTGACTCTTGATCCTGAGAGGATCATTGTAGGCGGAGGAGTATCGGACACGGGAGAGGTCTGGTGGCCCATGCTGGAAAAGCATCTGCACCAATTTGGAGTTCAAACGGAAGTAAGTCGGGCATTGTTGGGCAATCGCGCTGGAATTATCGGTGCTGCACGGCTTGCCTTCGAAATGACCGAGTCCTAGTACAAGAATGAAAGGGGAACGAACCATGACGCAAAAACGGCTTGATACCGACATTGTTGTGATTGGCGGAGGCCTGGGGGGGACATCG